>NZ_CAMTTF010000009.1 GCF_947077765.1 Salinibacter grassmerensis
CCCCCGCCCCCTTCCGACGGCGACACGGACGAGGCCCGCACGTCCGCCGCCCCTGCCGGCTCCACCCAAGACGGAGGGCGGGGCGAACCGGACGAGTAGCGGGGAGGCCGGCCCGCCGCCCCTCTGCTTTTCGCAAAATATTGCTGGCAGGCCGCCGCCGCAGCCCGTTGCTTGAAAGGGTGCATCAGGTCGTTCACTTTTCCTCAACTCCCCCAACATCCTATGAAAGTTACAGTTATCGGTGCCGGCAATGTGGGTGCCACCGTAGCCGAGTGTGTGGCCCGACAGGACGTGGCGAAAGAGGTCGTCATGGTCGACATCAAGGACGGCGTGCCGCAGGGCAAGGCCCTGGACATGCGCGAGTCGAGCCCCATCCACGGCTTCGACACCCGCGTGACGGGCACGAACGACTACGGCCCCACGGAGGACTCGGACGTGTGCATCATTACGGCGGGTCTGCCCCGGAGTCCCGGCATGAGCCGCGACGACCTGCTGGCGAAGAACACGGAGATTGTGGGCGGGGTCACGGAGCAGTTCGTGGAGGGCAGCCCGGACAGCACCATCATCGTGGTGGCGAACCCGCTCGACGTGATGACCTACGTCGCCTACGAGGCAAGCGGCTTCCCCACGAACCGCGTGATGGGCATGGCCGGCGTGCTCGACACGGGCCGCTTCCGCTCGTTCATCGCCGAGGAACTCGACGTGTCGGTCCGCGACGTGCAGGCGCTCTTGATGGGCGGCCACGGCGACACGATGGTGCCACTGCCCCGCTACACCACGGTCGGCGGCATCCCGGTTCCTCAGCTGATCGACGACGACCGCATCGAGGAGATCGTGGAGCGCACGAAGGGCGCCGGCGGAGAGATTGTGGACCTGATGGGCACCTCTGCCTGGTACGCTCCGGGCGCCGCGGCGGCCGAGATGACGGAGGCCATCCTCAAGGACAACAAGCGCATCCTGCCCTGCGCGGCCTACTGCGACGGCGAGTACGGCCTGGAGGACCTCTTTATCGGCGTGCCGGTGAAGCTCGGGTCCGGAGGCGTAGAGGAGATCATTGAGGTCGACCTCGACGCCGACGAGAAGGCCAAGCTCAAGACGTCCGCCGGGCACGTGCACAGCAACCTGGACGACCTCCAGCGCCTCCGCGACGAGGGCAAGATTGGGTAGGTCGGCGCGGGACCTGCGACAGCGGTCGTGCCCGGTCTATCTCAGCACCTCCCCGAGCGGATCCGTCGGCTCGCGGTGCTCATCGGGATGAGCCTCGTCGTGCCGACGGGGCTCGAGATGCGCGGTGACGTGCACGTCCTCGTCCGGAAAGAGGGTGTCGACCCGGTCCTCGACCTCGTGGGACCGGGCGTGCGCCTCGTGGATCGGCATGTCGCCTGGAAACATGAGGTGGTACTCGATCCACACCTGGTCGCCGGATCGGCGGTGACGCACCTGGTGGAAACTGGCGATAAGCCCCTCCTCCACCGCCGTGCCCATCTCGTCGAGCAGGGCAGCGGTGGCCTCCCGGTCCGCCTCGTCCATCAGGCCGTAGACGGACCGGCGAAGCAGCCCGGTGGCCGTCCACACGATATTGGCCGCGACCAGCAGACCCACTGCCGGGTCGAGCCAACGGATGCCCGTGGTCCACACGAGCCCAACCCCGACGATGACACCCAGGCTCGTCCACATGTCGGTCAACACGTGCTGCCCGTTCGATACGAGGACGAGGCTGTTGGTGCGCCGCCCCACGCGGACGAGGTATTTTCCGAGCGCAAAGTTGACGGCGGTGAGCCCCCCGATGAGGTAGAGGCCCACGTCGAGCTGTCGGAGGTCGGCGCCCGTCACGAGGTCCTGCACGGCCATCCACCCGATGCCGACGGCGGCCGCGAGAATAAGGGTGCCCTCCACCGCCGACGCGAAGTAGGCCACCTTGCCGTGGCCGTAGGGATGCTTTACGTCCGGGGGCGTGGACGCGTACCACAGGCTAAAGCCCGCGAACCCGGTCGCGAAGAGGTGGATGACGGACTCCGCGGCGTCGGAGAGGATCGCGGTGCTGCCGGTAAGGGACGCCGCCGTCAGCTTTCCGACGAGCATCAGGAACGACACCAGCAGGCTCGCCGTCATGGCCCGCCGCTGTGCGCGCTCTGCCTCGGCTGGAGACTCATCGTGTGGGGACGGGGGATCGGACATGACAATGCCCGTACCCGAACGGGCGTTCTCAGGTTCACCATTTTCCTTCTTTTCGCACCGCGACGGTGCTCCGCGCTCGCCCGCAGCACCCGAACCTCCCGCCATGGCTCACCTCGACCACATCGGCATCGCCGTCGACGACGCCGCGGCCGTCGTCGAACGGTTCCGTGCCCTGCTCGGCATCGCGCCCTACAAGACGGAGGCGGTGCGCGGCCAGCAGGTCCGGACGCACTTTCTGGACGCCGGCTCCGCCAAGCTTGAACTGCTGGAGGCCCTCGCCGACGACTCTCCGGTTCGGCGCTTCCTCGACCGCCACGGAGAGGGGCTGCACCACGTGGCGTTCGAAGTTGACGACCTGCCGGCCACGATGAAGCGCCTCCGCGACGCCGGGTTCGAGCTGCTGAGCGAGACGCCCCAGGCCGGGGCGGACGACAAGCAGATCGCGTTCGTGCACCCGAAGCAGACCCACGGGGTACTCACCGAGTTTTGCGAATCTAGCGAGCCCGACTGGTCCCCCCGGACCGTGCCCCGCCACGACGGGCACCTGTCCGTCTTTGAGCGGGGGACACGGGACCGCCCCTCCCTCCTCGTCCTGCACGGCGCCGCGGGCACGACGCGGCACGACGCGGCCCCCTTGATTCGGCGACTGGAGTCGTCCTTCCACGTCGTCGGCGTCGACCTGAGCGGGCACGGCGCCTCGGCCCTGCCCGCCGACGCCGCAAACGCGCCCCTTTCGCTCGATCTGTTCGCGGAGGACGCACGGGCCGTCCTGGACGCGCTCGAGCTGCCCTCGGCACACGTCGTTGGCTTTTCGCTCGGGGGCGGCGCGGCGCTCCGCCTCGCCCACATGCATCCCGGCCGTGTCGGCCGCCTCGCTGTCCTGCAGACGAACGCCCACTGGACGGCCTCCCATGCTCGTCGCATGCAGGCCCGGCTCGACCTCGACGGCCTGGCGGCCCGGGCCCCAGGCCGCGCAGAGCGCCTCCGGGCCCGCCACGACGCCCCCGACCGCCTCGTACGGGCCCTCCGGAAATTCGTCACCACCCTGCCGGACGCGTCCGACACGCTTGTCCAAACCCTGCCGGATCTTGACGCCCCGACCCTCGTGGCCGGTCTGGACCAGGACCCTCTCTTCGGACGGGCCTCCGCCCGGTCCCTCCACGACGCTTTGCCGAACGCGCGCCTGGCCGTCCTTCCCGGCGACACCCACAGCCTGTCGCGCGCCCCCACGGACCTCCTTGCCCCCCTCCTCACGAATCATTTTTTGGGGGCGTAGGCCGCCCTCCTCGTCCCTCTTCTCCCAAAGTCGCACCCCGACCATGTCCCTTCCCTCCTACCGTTATCTCGGCGACACCGGCGTCAAGGTATCGCCCCTCTGCATGGGCACCATGTCCTTCGGCGGGGCGGCGGACCGCGAGACGTCCGCCGCGATGTTTCGGCGCTGCCGCGAGGCCGGGATCAACGTGTTCGACTGCGCCAACGTGTACGAGAACGGCCGCTCCGAGGAGATACTGGGAGAGCTGGTGGCCGACTGCCGGGACGAGGTGGTCCTTACCACCAAGGCCTACTTTCCGATGGGCGACGCCCCCAACGCCCGCGGCGCGAGTCGCCACCACCTCGTCCGGGCCGTCGAGCAGAGCCTGCGTCGCCTCGACACGGACCGCATCGACGTCTTCTTTATCCACCGCTTCGACGAGCAGACGCGGCTCGACGAAACCCTTCGCGCCCTGGAGACGCTCGTGCAACAGGGCAAGGTGCTCTACCTCGGTGCCTCCAACTTTGCCGCCTGGCAGGTGATGAAGGCCCTCGGCCGACAACGCGCCGAGGGATGGACGCCCTTCCACGTCCTCCAGCCGATGTACAACCTCGCGAAGCGACAGGCCGAGGTGGAGCTGTTGCCGATGGCCCGGAGCGAAGGCCTCGGCGTGCTGTCGTACAGCCCCCTCGGCGGCGGCCTGCTGACCGGGAAGTACGGGACCGACCGGCGGCCCGAGGACGGCCGGCTCGTGGAGAACCCTATGTACCAGACCCGCTACGGGGCCGACGTGCACTACGAGGTGGCCGAGCGCTTCACGAGCTTCGCGGAGACGCACGGCTACAATCCCGTTTCGCTGGCCGTCGCCTGGGTGGCGCACCACCCGGCCGTGACGGCCCCCATCATCGGCGCCCGCACGCTGGACCAGCTGGAGGGCTCGCTCGGAGCGCTCGACATCGACATGTCCGACGACCTGCGGCCCGAGATTAGCGCCCTGGCCCCGACGCCGCCGCCCGCCACCGACCGCGTGGAAGAGCGCTCGGAGCACACATACGGCGACCGTTAACTTAAACGTCTCCCCTACCATGCCTCATTACGTTCCCCAAGCTGACGAGTGGGCAGAAGCCTCGTCCCCGCCAAATCCGCCGTACCTTACGGTGGACCCCGAGACCGCGACCCTACGCTTCGTGGGCGGCCCAGAAGCGGCGGTTCCGGTTCCGGGCGCTCCCGTCGACCCCGCGGCCGGCACGGTTCATACTGTTGTGACGGTGGACCCGTCCCTTCGGACGAGCGCACCGCTGTGTGCCCTCTACGTGCGAGAGGATAATATCGACGTGGAGGACCGGCGATCCCCGGACGCGCCTCAGGCCCACGCGGACGCCCTGGATCAACTGCGGTCTGCGCTCGACGAGATCCTCATTCCCGTCTACATCGACGACGCGATCGAGGAACTGGACAACACCGTCGACGGACTTCTCGTGCTCCACACCGTCCAGCACGACGACGGCCGGGACGCCCCGCCCACCTACTTCCGAGCGGCACTCTTCCGGGATGGACATCTCGTGTTGGAAACGGAGCACGGTGCCCTTTGACCCCCAACGCATCCGTTTCTTCCGCTCCGCGCCGGACCGAACAACAAAGAAGCGCCGAACGGCCAAAGCCACTCGACACTTCCTAGGAAACGATCGGCCCGATCGACGTATCTCAGTGCTATCGGAGAACGCGGTCGATGGCGTGGACGATTCCATTCTCGGCTTCCAGGTTCGTCTGCTTGATGGTGGCGTCGCCGATCTGGACCTGCTCACCGTTGGTCTGAATAAGGAAGTGCTCGCCTCCCATCGAGGATATGGACGACTGATTCGCTACGTCCTTGGCCATGCGGCGGCCCTGGCAGACGTGGTTTTTGAGAAGGTTCTGAAGCTGGGACTTGTTCTCCGGCTTCATGAGGTCCTCGAGGGTGTTTTCGGGAAGGTTTTCAAACGCCGCGTTGGTCGGCGCAAATACTGTGAACGGGCCCTTGCCTTTGAGCGTATCTACAAGGTCGGCGGCCTGAAGGGCACTGACAAGAGTCGAGAAGTTCTTGTCGCTTGTTGCGATGTCAACGACGGACGGAGCCTTTCTTTGAACGGTAGACATAGTGTCGATCCTTGTATGATTGTGGGAAAGAAATCCGCCCGAAACATTTCGATTGTAATACCTTGCTTTATACATATCACCTGCGTTACCAAAATTTGTTCCTCCCGCCGTAAAAGTATTTTCGTTTTTTCTGATCTGGCACAACCATCTTTTCCTTATACTTCGACCAAGAGTCGAGACTAGCAAGAAGCAGCGCCTCACTGAATAAAAATCGCCGTCGGCAGACTCCCCTCCGTGCATTCCGAAACGACCGACAAGAGCTTGTAATTGCCCGCCGCGTAACGGAACGCGGCTGGATTCAACACCTTACCTGCTGCTGCAGGACAGTCTTTCTTGATTCACGCTCATTCTTTCGTCGAACGTTCGCGCCCATCATGGTCCGCTCCTTTCGCTCCCTGTGGCTAATCGGGGGACTGTTCCTCGTCACGCTCATCGGCGGATTTTACGTGTCGGTCTCGGGGTCCGACGCGACGAAGCCCTCGGCCACGCCCGCCCCAACAATCTCGCAGGCCGTGGCAGACACGGCCACCTTCGCCGGTGGGTGCTTCTGGTGCATGGAGCCGCCCTACGACAAGATCGACGGCGTCGCGTCGACGACCTCCGGCTTCGCTGGGGGCGACGAGGTGGACCCGTCCTACCGCGAGGTGGCCAGTGGCGCCACGCGCCACACGGAGGTCGTCCAGGTCGTCTACGACTCCACGACGGTCTCCTACGATCGCCTCCTGCGGGTGTACTGGCACAACGTGGATCCCTTCGACGGCACTGGGCAGTTTTGCGACCGCGGCTCGCAGTACCGGCCTGCCATCTTTGCCCACGACGCCCAGCAGCGACGGAGCGCCAAGCAATCGAAAGAAACGGTCGCGGCACAGTTCAGCCGAGAGATTGCCGTTCAGGTGCAGTCGCTCGACGCCTTTTACGCCGCGGAGCAGTACCACCAGAACTACTACAAGAAAAACCCCGCGGACTACAAGCGGTACCGGCAGGGCTGCGGCCGGGACGCGCGGCTGCGAGAGATCTGGGGCGACACGGCAATGTCGGATGCTCCTCTCGATGAAACAACGTGATCTCCCGGCGCCTTCTGCCTTGCTGGCGCCGTCCCAGTTGCAAACGCGTTGATTCCCTTCGGGGGACGACTATACCTTTGTTGACGAATGACTCGTCCCTCGTCAACAGGCACCGTGCAATGTCACGTCGACACCCTCCTGCACTCCATTTCATATTCCTCCGCCGGGTCCCGGCCGTACTCTTCTTCGGGGTTCTTCTGCTCGGCGCGCCCCTGCTCAGCGCTTCGCCCGCCGGGGCCCAGCCGACGTTCACCAATGCCGTCCTCCCCAGCGGCGTGCCTGCTGGGGCCAGTGGGTCAAACGTCGTGACGTCCACCCCCCAATTCTTCGACCCGGCCAGCGGGGATTACCGCCCGGACAAGCCCGCCAGAAGCCCGCTCGTGGACCTTGCTGGCGGAGATACTCCCCGCGATGGACGCCTCCTGAACGGCCAGACGCAAACCGAGAGCGGCTGGGACGCCGGGGCACTGGAGTCGAACGGCTCGGCCCTGCCGGTCGACCTGATCGGACTGGAGGCTACTTTGAGCGAGGGGCGTGGCGGCCAGCAAACCGTCCGCCTCACCTGGACCACCGCTTCGGAGACCCGGAACGCCGGCTTCCGCGTGCAGCGCCGCGTCGACGACGCAAGTGCTCTTGGGGCGCGGCAGGCCGCCAAGGGCCCTCAGGATGGAGGGAGTTCTCAAGACGCCGTGGGCGCGGAGTGGACAACCCTCGGCTACGTGGAAGGGGCCGGGACGACCTCTCGCCAACGGTCCTACCGGTTTGTCGACGAAGAGCCACCCTTCGCCGCCGGGCGGCTGCGCTACCGCCTCGTGCAGGAAGACATCAGGGGCGGGACGGAAGCGAGCGACCCGGTCGTGCTGGAGCGGCCGGCCCCGAGCCGCCTGACGATGCGCCCGCCCGCCCCGAACCCGGCCCGGAGCGAGACCACCGTCGAGCTTGCCTTTCCCGACGCCCAACCCGCCACGGAGGCGCGCCTGGCGGTCTTTGACGTCCTGGGGCGAGAGGTGGCGCGCCGCGTGCTCGAAGCGCGCAGCGGATACCGCCGGGCCGTTCGCTTCGGCGTCGCCGAGTGGCCGAGCGGGCTCTACTTTGTGCGCCTAACGGTGGGGCAGACGACCCGCACCGAGCGGCTGACCGTGGTGCGGTAGTCTCTCTTCAGGCGGTAGCCGCCGCGCAAGCGGGAGCTTTTTCCAGCGAGAGCCTCTGCACTGCTCTCCTGTCCGGCCCCACGTGGGCCCGCCTCCCTTCGCGCTTCGCCTTCGGTTCGCGCTTTGCCTCGATCTCAATCCGGCCTTTGCCCGACCCATGCGAGATACGTTCCTGCTTGCCGCCCTTCTTCTGCTCGGGGGGACGCTTTCTCCCGCCGCGGCCCACGTGGCCAGCGATACCATCTACGTCGACACCGATGCCAGTGGGGCGGAGGACGGAAGCTCGTGGACGGACGCCTACACGTCTTTGCAGGACGGCCTGAATGCGGCCCGTTCCAACAGCGAGGAGGATGACGTCTGGGTTGCAGGAGGGACGTACTACCCCGATGAGGGCGCTTCCGTCCAGCCCGATGACCGAGCCGAATCCTTCCGCGTGGAAAGCGGCATCGACCTACGTGGCCACTTCAGCGGGGATGAGGAGAGCTTGTCAGGCCGCACACTCGCCCGAGGCGGCCCCAAGACCATTCTCAGCGGGGAGATCCAGCAGGACGGCAGTGCCTCGAACAACGCCTACACCGTGCTCCGCCTCACAGGCGGGTCCGCCGGAGAGGTTCACATCGAAAATGGGTCGGCCACCGGCAGCGGCGCGCAGTCTCGGGGCGGCGGAGCGCACGTAAGTGGAGGCACGCTCCACCACGCCGTGCTGACCGGCAACCGGGCGGGGCGTGGTGCCGCCCTACTCGTCACCGGAAGTCCGAGCCTGGACGTCCTCCAGGTGACGGGCAACCACGCGACCGGGTCCGGGGCGCTGTACTTCAACGGCGACGCGAGCACGGTGGAGCACCTCACGGTCGCGGACAACACCGCCGACAGCGGCCCGACCGGCCTCTACTTCATCGATAGCGACGCCGCCTTGGAGGACGTGGCCGCCGGCTCAAATGCAAGCAGCGCCGTCGCGGAGCGCATTCCCATCACGTTCACCACGAAAACCGTCGGCGACACCCTCTACACAAACGGGTACGGCGAAACACTCACCTACCAAGTAAGCACCGACGACACCACGTTCACCGCCACCGGTGGCGAAAGCGCAAACGTCCCGATCAAAGACGGAGACAACCTCGAAATCAGTTCCTCAGACTCAGCGTACCTCAGCACTATCGCCGGTAACAATACAGACGGCGAGCCAAAACCATTCAACGTCAGCGGCTTCCCAGACGAACCGGACTACCAGAACACCACGATCAGCGTCCCCAAAGCAAGCGTCACCAACCAGTACCAAATCGTCGGCTTCCCAGACACTAGCCCAGACGGACGAGACGTCGGCAACATCTACGTACCATTCGTCAACGAAGCCACACGGTACACGGAACGACAAGCAGGCAACGAAACACTAGACCAAGTCCCGATATGGATATTCAACGAAAATGATAGTTTCGTCAACAAAGCACAGAATGCGGTCGACGCTGTGAGAGATGTACTTCCGTATTCCACTGAAGGACCATATGTTATATCAGGCACAAACGCATTGATCGACTCTGCCGAAGCAAGAAACGAATTCAACTACCACTACGTAGAAGGTGGATCCAATGGAAATAATCAGTTTTACGACTCAGGCTACATTGAGTCAGGTAGTAACCGCTTTAGCGGTGCTGCGGTTAAGAGAACACGCATTTCCGAAACATATAGTGGACTTGTTGACATGGAGCAGCAAAACGGGACTGAAATAAACGTGTACGTCTTCGACAGCGATGGATCATTTGACGAGAACGAAGCTGCCTTCCCGGTGAACATGGAATATAACTCGAAACCAGGATCCATTCTACAGCCCTAATAAGATTAACCGTAAATCTTGACGTTCCCGTCTTTATACCAGTAGTCAGTCACGCCATTCTTCGGCACGTAACAACACGCCTGGCTCCCCTCAGGCCTTGTAGTCTCATTCAAGTCCTCGTTTAACCTATTGACTTGACTGTTACAAGCGTTTGAAGAACCATCCGAGGTACTGTTCAACCAGGCAGACTCATTACTATTAATATCGTAGTAACAGGGTCCACTGGTACCACATTGATCAGTACTATCACAGAACCATCCATTAACTACGTCATAATTTGCAACTTCTCCCTTTGGACAGCAAACACCAGTGCCATTTTGCGGTGCGTTATCGTACCCGGTGTTTTGTGGGTCGTCGTACTCACCGAAGTTACAGTGGTAGCTGTTTTTCTTAGCACTCGGATAGTTTGTGTCGCATAGTTCTTGGTTGTTGAGGCATTCGATGGTGCGCTGCCGGTTCTGACACTCTGGGTTGGTGAAGCTGCTGACCTCTGTCGAGGTTAATTCGCGGCTGTAAATCCGGACTTCGTCTAGGCGTCCGTCGTAGTTTGACGCTGTACCGGTGCCGAGGGTGATACCAGAAGCACTGTCTGGGATAGTGCCGGATGGGGTCAGGGAGTCCGTTGCCGTCCCGTCAGCGTAGCCGGTAGCACTATTTGCAGACGAGTTATACGTTGCGGTGAGGTGTGTCCACGTCCCACTTGGCACGGGTCCGAGGTCAAGGGTGTTCGAACTCGATGTTTGGAATTCGAAGTAAGCCCGTCCACCACTCAAGTAGAGACGGTAAGCAGAGCCTTTCTGGAGGATTGTCCCGTCGCCGACCGCGTCAGGGTTGATGAACGCGCCCACCGTGATCCCGTCCTCTGGGTCGAGGGTTTGGTCGAACGACATGTCGTCCAGGATGGTGGCACTGTCTCCCGGGTCGAATTTGAGTGACTGGCCGAGCTTCCCTCGGATTTGATTCGATGTGTACGTCACGCCACTCGTCGTGGAAATATCGTTTTCATTTGTCGTGCTGTCATTCGTGCTGTTCTCGAACTGGTAGTAGGCTTCGAGGCCGACGTGCACGGTTTGCGGGCAGCTCGACGGCGGGTGGCAGACTTGCGGGCCGTCATTCTCTGAGAACGGGTCGGTCGTGCTGTTACCCGCGGCGCCGTTACACTCTGGGTCAGCGCAGTCCACTAATCCATCCCCGTCGTTGTCTTTCCCGTCGTAACAGAGTTCTTTAACGGAGCAGCACAGGGTGCCTTTGTAACTTGTCGGATCCGGTAACTTGTCCTGATCGCAGTCCGCGATATGAGCGTTTTGGTCACCGCTCATCGTGAACGCGCAGATATCACTGTCAGCACTACAATCTCCTGGTGTGCCCCCGGTCTCGTAGTCACAACTCACAACCTCCCGTCCGAGCTTCGCATCGTTCGGGAACGTGTTGTAATCCGGGTCTTGGACACGGCCGGATTGATCGATTTTTCAATTGCAATAACGGAATTTAGAACGATAGCATGACGTTGCGTCCGCCGGCCGTCGTTTGTGGGATCAGCACCGGAGCCCCCTTCCGTTCGCCTTGCCACAACGACTCGTCCTCTATGTCCGACGCCCCGGCCCCCACCGACGCGTCCTGCGCTGGGCCGGGGGCGTCCCCCTCGCGTCCATTCTCGGCGACGTGGTCCTGGCCGTGCCGGAGGACCTCGGAATCGGGAGCATCATCGTCCTTGTGTTGCCCTACTCGATCGCCCTCGGGATGGTGAGCATGATCGTTTTCTTGGTCTGAGTCCTGCTGGGCCTGCCGCTCGGGCCGGGCGGGGAGCTGAACTACGTGGGATAGCGGGCAGGTCCAACCCTCAGTCTCGTCGCTGGTCGAGAATTGTGAGAAGCTCCGGAGGGGTGTAGATCGGCAGAGCGGCAGCGCTAAAATCCGCCGTATTGCGGGTCACGATTCCGTCGGCCCCTGCCCTACGGGCGGCGCTGTGGAGGACCGCGTCCTCGTAGTCGGCAAACCCGGACTCGGCCGCCTGCATCAGAACCTGATGGTTCACCCCCGCGACGTCGAAGAGGCGGAGGAGCGCTTCCACCTTCTCGTGGGTAACGGCACTTCCGCGGTTGCTGTCGAGAAGATAATAGATCGTCGTGACGGTGGTCGCCCCGAGCATGCCCCCTAAATTCCCGTGGGCATTCGCGTCGAAAAGATGCGCGGCGGACTCGACGAACGGTTCTCGATTCAGAAAAACGTCGAGGACCACGTTGGTATCGAAAAGAATCCTCATGTCGACTCGTCCAGGTGTTTCTCTTCGAGGTGCCGTTTGTAGTCGTCCTCGTCGGCCTCTTCCAGGATCCCGATAAATTGACGGGTGGTGTCGGAAGGCGAGGTCTGGTTCTCGTCCCCATTCTTCTTCGTCACGGCGGCGAAATACGTCTCCACAAGCCGCGACACCGACGTGTCTCGGTCGGCCGCGTAGGCCTTGGCCCGCTCAATCACGTCCTCGTCGAGCCGCAGCGTGAGTTTCTTGGACATGGCAGGCGATAATCTTTGTTGGGTAGACGTACATTGTCATAAATTCTGTACGTCCCCCACAGCCCCAGGTTCGACCGAATCACGCCCCCTCCTCCATCGTTTTTACGGTGCGTAGCTTTAGTCTCGACCCTCCCGCCCATGAGCGATCTTCTTGACGACAAGCCGGAGGCCCTCGTCCAGAAGCTGGACGCCCTCCCCACCGACCCGGGCGTCTACAAATTTCTGGACGACGAGGAGTCGGTCCTGTACGTGGGCAAGGCCAAGAACCTGCGCAACCGGGTGCGCACCTACTTCCAGCAGAGCCGCCAGCGCGACGGGCGGATCGAGGTGATGGTGCAGAAGGCCGCCGACCTCGACATCATCGTGACGGACACGGAGGCGGAGGCCCTCATCCTGGAGAACAACCAGATCAAGGAGCTCCAGCCCCGCTACAACGTCAACCTGCGGGACGACAAGACCTACCCCTACATCTGCATCAAGGACGAGCGCTTCCCCCGCGTCTTCAAGACGCGCACCGTGAAGCAGGACGGGTCCGAGTACTTCGGCCCGTACGCGGACGTGTCCAAGATGAACGCGATGATGGACGCGATCCGGTCGGTCTTTCAGCTGCGCACCTGCTCGCTCGACCTTACCGAGGACAAGATTGAGGCCGGGAAGTACGACGTGTGCCTCCAGCATCACATCGACAACTGTAAGGCCCCGTGCGTGGGCAAGCAGTCCGAGGCGGACTACATGGAGACGATCGAGCAGGTCAAGAAGCTGCTCAACGGGCAGACCCAGGAGCTCATGGACCTGCTCAAGGACGAGATGCGGCGACAGTCCGACGCGCGCAATTTCGAGGAGGCCGCCCGCCTGCGCGATCAGGTCAAGGCCCTGAAGGACTACTCCCAGCAGCAGAAGGTCGTCAGCCAGGACTTTGCCGACCGCGACGTGTTTGCCCTCCACGTCGAGCGGGACGAGGACATCGGCTGCGGCGTGCTCTTTCAGGTGCGGGAGGGCAAGATGATCGGCAAGCGGCACAAGTTTCTGCGCTCGGTGGAGGAGCGGACGGACGCGGAGCTGATCCTGTCGCTGGTGGAGAACTACTACGCCGAGGCGAACTTCTACCCGGAGGAGGTCCTCCTCTCCCACGACCCGAATGACCACCCGGCACAGGACACCCACGCTCTCGAAGAGCTGCTCCGGCGGGAGCAGGAGCGCAAGGTGCCGATCAAGGTGCCGCAGCAGGGCGAGAAGGCCAGCCTCGTCCGCATGGCCACGTCCAACGCGAAGCTGCAGGTGGGCGAGTGGAAGACGCAGCAGATGAAGCGGGAGCGCAACCGCATTCCGGAGAGCATCAAGGCACTGGGCGAGGCCCTCAACATGGACGACCCACCGCGCCGCGTGGATGGCATTGACGTTTCTCACCACGGCGGCAAGGAGACGGTCGCCTCCTGCGTCGTCTTCACCGACGCCACGCCGCGCAAGAGCGACTACCGCACCTACAAGATTCGCTCGACCGAGGAGGGCACCCCCGACGACTACAAGGCGATGCGCGAGGTCGTGCGGCGCCGCTACCGGCGCATGGTGGAGGAGGACGGCCCCTGGCCCGACCTCGTCGTGATCGACGGCGGCAAGGGCCAACTCTCCAGTGCCGTCAAGATGCTGAAGGAGGTCGGGGCCTTCGACCGGTTTCCCGTCATCGGGCTCGCGAAGCGGCTGGAGGAGGTCTACCGCCCCGGCGACTCCGATCCGGTGTTCCTGGCAAAAGACAGCCCAGCCCTGCAGCTGCTCCAGAAGGTGCGGGACGAAGCCCACCGGTTTGCCGTCACCTACCAGCGCAAGCGGCGAAAGAAGAAGACGCTGCAGTCCGAACTGCTCGACATCCACGGCATCGGCCCGAAGACCGCGAAGACGCTCCTCGGGGAGTTCGGGTCCGCGGCGAAGGTGAAGGAGGCCGACGAGGCGGCCCTGGCCGAGGTCGTGGGCCCGGCGAAGGCCGAAACCATCACGGACTATTACGACGAGACCGAGGCCCCGACGGCCGCGGGGACGGGGTAGGCCCACCCCCATGGGGCTGAATTTTATTCACGGGTTTCCTTTGCAATAACGGCAACAATCGGGGCACAAACATCCCCGAGCCCGCCTGGCCCCCTTCCGACACTTGTTTTCTCTGCCACTTCCCTCACCGCCCACATGCCTCCCCCCGATCCCAGCACGCTGCTCAACCAGCTCGTCGACGAACACTGGGACACCGCGGCCCGGCACGCCTGGCGCCAGTACGACCAGCGGGGGCGGGGAGCGATCGTCTTTACCGTCCAGGCCGACGCCGCCCCCGAAGAGCGTACACCCCTCAAGTACCTCACCTTCAACGACACATCCGCGGCCGAGGACGGCGCCTTTTCGAAGCTCCACGAGCTGGTGCGGGCGTACGACCCCGAGGAGCAGGTCGTGGCCGCCGCCGTGTTGCCCGACGAGCGCACCGTCTTCGAGGTATACCAGCAGGAGCCGCACCCTCCCCAGGCCTGACCGGACGAAAGGAGACCCGCAGTCTCCACAACGGCGGGCAAGTGCGCTGTCCCCAGGCCCGTCTTCTCCAACCGGGGCGCGTCGGAGAATCCCAAAATTCAGGCGCCACGACTACCCATCGACAACGGAGGGGGACGACCCAACGACGAGCCGGAGCCGTTCTGCGAGCTCCGTGTCGGCGTCCTCCCAGCCGCCCTCCTCGTAGTGCTCCAGAAATTCGCCGATGAGTTCCATCTTGTCGTCGTACTCCTCTGTCAACTCCTCGAACCGGCGGGCCGCTGCTTCCGGGCGCGGGCCCCACGCAAAGAGCTCCGCCCCGTCGCCCGAGAACGCCACGAGCTTCGGGATACTGCGACTTCCGCCTGTGAGGTACTCGTCCATGATGTCCAGATTCTCGTCCCGCGGCAGGATGCGGAGCGACACCTGGTCGGACAGGGCCGCCGCCTCGGCAATCACCGGGAGCAGGAACGCCGAGTCGCCACACCACGGCTCGGTAAGCACCATCCAGAGCTGCGAATCCTCGACGGCCTCGACGGCCCCACGGAGCGCCTCCGACGGGGCGTAGTCCTCGTGGACCTGGGCCTGTCGGTCCCAATTGTATTCGAGGTAGTGGTGTAGGCGCCGCTCCTCTGGATCGGCGTCGTCGGGGAGCGATGTGTCCAGCTGTCCGGACCACGCTTCCCGGTATTCCTCATAGCGAAGTCCGTCGTGCAGACGACCCTCGTCGAAAAAATCAGGCATGAGTCGGGGGGCGAAAAATTCGGAATCGTAGCGAATCGGGTGGTGCTCTTCGGGACAGCACGGTCGCCCGGGAGGCCGGGGGTCGCTACAGCCAGCGACGCACCTTTGCCGCGAGATAACCGCCCACCGCAAGGCCGGCCACCGTGTAAATTGACTGACGGAGGGCCGAGGACTCATCCTCGGCCGGGAGGGTTTCCTGTACGGAGGCGGCCTGTTCTTCGATGGTCTCCTCCGCTTCTTCCGCAAGCTGTTCGCCGATCTCTCGGGCCTCGTCGGAGACCTCGGCCGTCGCTCGTCGCACCGTCTCTCCGGCCTCGGTGCCCACGCGCCGGGCTTGCTCGGACGCGCGGCGAGCCAGGTCTTCGGCCTGTTCGCGGATGTCGTCTCCCTGCTCCCGGGCCCGCTCGGCGAGGCGCTGGCCGGTTTCCTCGGCACGCCTGCGAACATCTTCGCCGGAGCGGGCGGCCCGTTCAGACAGGTCTTTCCCCACGCCGGTGGCTACGCGCCGGGCCTCGTCGGCCAGGCGACGCAGTCGGCCACGGGCCTGCGCCGACAGGCTGGGCGGCTGCGGCCGTGTGGCCCGGGCGGCCCCGTACCCGGCGGCCGCCCCTGCGAGCGAGGAGATCGTCAGTGCGAGGAACGGGTGCCGCTGCACCCAGCTTTCGGCCTGCTTCCTTGCCTGTTGGGCCTTCAGGCGGGTGACCTCGGCCCGCAGTTCGTCGAGGAGGTCGTTCATTTCTTGTGCCGTCTTGTCTACGGTCGACTCGTCCGATGGGGCGTCCGAGGACGCCTCTGAGGCATCGGTGCGGTCAATGTCGGAATTGTTTGGACTCATGGGCTGAAGGGGATTCGGTAGAAGGGAGTTGAATTTGAAAAGGAGCTGGGGCCAAGGCCTCGTGGCCGACCCAGCACAGCCCCCTGCCTCGGCGGTCGGAACGCCGCCGCGCCTCCGTCTGCCATCCGCTAGTCTCGGAGCATCACCCCGACGAACACGCCAGCACCGAACGCCCCGAGCATCGTGGCCTTCTGGTGCTGCCGCACCCACGAGCGGGCCATGTCCTTCGCGAGGGAGGACGACAGCCCGCCGGGCATCGTCATCTCGTCCCCCTGATCCCAGGATGGAGGATCAGTGTTCTCGAAGTCAGTGTCCTCGAAGGGAGTCCCTGAGG
This sequence comes from Salinibacter grassmerensis, assembly GCF_947077765.1. Taxonomy (NCBI): domain Bacteria; kingdom Pseudomonadati; phylum Rhodothermota; class Rhodothermia; order Rhodothermales; family Salinibacteraceae; genus Salinibacter; species Salinibacter grassmerensis. The sequence goes on from NZ_CAMTTF010000009.1 coordinate 16,545, forward strand.
ACGTCGAGGGATCGCTAGGCGCAGGATCAGTCGAAGGATCAGGCATAAACGTCTAATCTTTTGGGAGAAAGGGAATTGAGACAGAGCGGATTTAGAAGTTTTTGAGTAGCCGGGTGGGAACGAAGCCGCCAGCGGCGACTTTCGTCTAGGGCGCTCGTTTTGGGTCGAACCGCCATCGGTGCGTGTCGTAGGACAGAGCCATACCGAGGCCCGGCCTCAAATTTTCGTTCGGCGTCGTCATTCGGATTTGACTCGCACACCCCAAAAATGATTCCCCACTGGCGTCGATTTCTTCTCCTCTGCGTGCTCGCAGGGACGGGGCTCTCTCCGGCCTGGGGCCAGCAGGAGGCCCCTCGGCCGGCGGACGCGTTCGGGGGAGCGGTGGAGCTGTACCAGCAACAGCTCTATCCGGACGCGGCCACGGCGTTCGACTCGTTTCGGCAGGCCCACCCGTCGCACGCCGCCGCCCCTCAGGCCCTCTACCTGGAAGCCCGGGCCGCCCTGGCGCAGGGAGACGACGCAGGGACCCGCCGCCTGCTTAGCCGGCTTCAACGAGAATACCCGTCGCATCCGCGGGCCCAGACCGCCCGACTCGGGCTGGCGAAGTACTATCTGGATCAGGGACACCCCGACCGGGCCAAGTCCCAACTCCAAACCATCGCGACGGCCCCGAACCGCCCGGACGAAGGGGCGCGTGCCCTTTACCTCCTCGGCCGGACGGAACAGAACCAGGGCAATCTCAACGCCGCCCTGCCCTATTTCAAACAGGTTTACTCGCGATACCCCGACGCCGAGTTGGCCCCGGCGGCCCTGTACGCCCGGGGCGTCACCCAGGTGCGGCTGGAGCGGTACGACCAGGCCACGGCCTCGTTCGAGCGTCTCGGCGAGCAATTCCCGGGCTCTCCGTTTGCGGAGAACCTGGGCACCATCCTGGGCGAGGTGTACTACCGGGTCGGCCAGTACGAGAATGCCGCCACGGAGCTGCAGCGACGCCTTCCGGACCTCACCGGCCCCGCCCGCGCTCGCACCCTGTTCTTGCTCGGCGAGACGTACAGTGCCCTCGGCCGTCGGGAGGACGCCACGACGCAGTACCAGTTGATTCTTGAGGAGCTACCGGACAGTCCCTACACGACGCCCGCCCGCTACGGACTTGCTCGGCAGCACTACGATGCGGGGCGGTACGAGGCCGCCGCCGAAGCCTTCGCGTCGGTGCGCACAGGGGACCACCCACTCGCCGACCGGGCGACGTACTACGAGGCCGCGAGCCGGGCCCTCGCGGGCGCCCGGGCGGAGGCCCTAAAGCTATACCGCGCTTTCCTCGATCGGGCCGAGACGGACACGCTGTCAACCGCGGCCCAGTACGAGGTCGGCCTGCTCCACTACCGACAGGAGCGATACGACCGAGCAGCAACGGCCTTCCGCACCGTCACCCAACAGGCCTCGTCGGGGGGCCCGTTCGGCGAGGCGTTCTACTGGCTTGGCAATGCCTACCTGGCGACCGACAACCTGGACCGGGCTCTGGATGCGTATACCGAGGCGATTGATCGGGGGGCCGCCTCCGAATCGGTAAAGGCCAAGGTGCGGTTTCAGAAGGCGTGGTCCCTCTACCAAAGCGGACGCTACGGCGAGGCGGGCACGGAATTCCAGGCCCTCGCCAACGCATACCCCGAAACGGTCCGGGGCCAGGAAGCGCTCTTCTGGGGGGGCGACACGTTCTACCAGCGGGAGCAGTTCGGGGAGGCCCGACGACAATTCCGGCAGTACCTCGATACGAACCCGGATGCTCCGCAGCGGGCGGGCGCCCAGTACGCCCTCGCCTGGACGCACTTCAAGCAACGTCGCTTCGAGCCCGCAGCCCGGTCGTTTCGCCGGTTCCTGGACTCGTACGATGGGGGCTCCGCATCCGACGTCCCGTACCGGCAGGATGCTCGCCTTCGACTCGCGGACTGCTACTTTGCCCTCAAGCGGTACGACGACGCCCGCGCAGCGTACGACCGCGTCGATGGGGAAGGCACCGAGTATGCTCTCTATCAGGGCGGGCGGGCCCTGTACTACGCGGGCCAACCGGCCGACGCCCTCGACCGCCTCCGCCGGTTCGTCGACGATTTCCCGGATAGCCCGCTCCGCCCCGATGCGCTGTACCGCCTCGGGGACATTCACTTCCAGGAGCAGCGCTACGAGGAGGCCCGCGAGGCCTTCCGCCAGCTGCTTGAGGACCACCCTGAGACGGCCCGTGCCGCCGAGGCCCAGTACGCCATCGGGGATACCCACTACAACGCGGGCGAGATGGAGGACGCCGTGGGGGCCTACCGCACCGTCCTGGAAACCTATCCCGAAAGTCCCTCCGCCAGCGAGGCGGCCTCCAGCCTCTTCTTCGCCCTCAACGCCGCGGGCCAACAGGATCGCGGCGACGAACTCATCGCGGCGATTGTGGACCGCGTGCCGGACGCCAATATGGAAGACCGGCTGCGCTACCACCGGGCCCGGGCCGCGTACCAGCGGGGCGACTCGAAGCGGGCCCTCCGCCTCTTCCGCACGTTTGTGCGCACCGCCGCCACCCAGGCCCGCGTGCCGGACGCGTACTACTATCTCGGGCTCCTGTACGCCGACACCGACCAGTACGACGAGGCCAAAAACTACCTCCAGCAGCTCACAGACCAGTACCCCGACAGCGAATACATCTCGGAGGGCAGTCTCCGTCTTGGGGAGATTTACCTCGACGAAGGGGCGAACGAGCAGGCCGTGGACGCCTACCGCACTGCCGCCGAGCAAGACCAAACCCGAGACGAACTGCGTGCCCAGGCCCGGTACGGCCAGAGTCAGGCCCTGCTGCAGCTTGGCCGCACCAGCGCGGCCGACACCCTCCTGTCTCAGATTCTAGAGGCCGAGCCCCAAGGCCCCCTCCGAAACGCCGCGCGGCTCGGCCTCGGGCGGGTCCGGAACGAGCAGGGACGCACCGACGAGGCGCTTGACCTATACCGGCGTGCCATTCGCGCATCGGACGGCGAGACCGGGGCCGAGGCGCTGTACCGCCTCGGGCGACAGCTTCGACGGGGAGGAGATCCCCGGACGGCCATCCGTGAACTGGAGCGTATGCCCTCCCTCTTCGCTGGACACCCCGAATGGGAAGCCCGGGCGTTGCTTGAACAGGCCCGAGCGTACCGCGATCAGGGCGAGACCGGTCAGGCCGTTCAGCTGTACGACGAAGTGCAGCAGACCTACGGCGGCACCCCGTTCGCCGAGACGGCCCAGGACGAACAGCAGGCCATCGAATCCTAGCGGGCCGTCGCCTTCCATTCCTCACTCTCGCTGTAGTCTCCTCTTGGCTCTCCCGTATGCGCACCTCTCGTCCCGGGCCCGTGCCTGTGCTTTCTCGTCTCTCCGGTCTCTGCCTCGTCGGGATGGTTCTCCTACTGATCGTCCCGCCCACGCACGCTCAGCAGACCGACACGACGCAGCTCCCGGAGATCGCCCCGCGAGAGATCGAAATTCGGGGCGAGCGCCAGATCGCCCTTCCCTCCCTGGAGCGACAGCCCCTGACCGGCTTCACCTCCCCGTCCACGATTCCGCCCGTGCCGCCGGACCATCGCCCGTACACCGGCGCCTACGATCAACCCCTGGACGGCCTCCCCGAGAGCCTGCCGGTCCCCGAATCGGTCTCGGCGTCAATGGCCCCCACCGCCGAGCCGGCCCAGGGCTACCTGGAGGGCGGAAGCGGCCGGTACGTGAGTCGGTTCTTCAAGGGGCGGGTCGGGGTGCCCTTGTCGCCGCGCAGCCGACTTTCCGTACAGGGCGCGTACACGGGCACCGAGGCGGACCCGAACGATGACGTCGCCGATGCCCGCGTGCGCCTCCAGCACACGCAGGACCCCGTTCGGATTGACGCGACGGCGCACGGCAGCGTGCAGCGGTACGCCCTCCACGGCGCCTCCTCCACCATCCAATCCGTCGCCGAGGTCCCCGACCGGGAAAGCTATTCGGCCGGCGGTGCCGTGCAGGTCCGCCGTACGAATCCAGATGCCCCGGCCCGGGCGGAGGTGCGCTACGACCAGACCGAGTACACCTCTCATCTCGATCCCACGGCCACGGAGCAAACCTACAGCCAACAGCAACTGGGCCTCAGTGGAGAGGCAACGGCTCCATTTCCGTACCGGCCCCACGTGAGGGCCCAGTACCGACGGTCGTGGCTGGGCGAGGACCCGCAGACCCAGACCGCCTACGACGCGGAGGTCAGCGGCACGGTCTCGTATTCGCCGATCGAACCCGTGTCCGTCGAGGCCGGAGCCGCCGTGCTCGCCTTCGATACGCCCGCTCAGCCGGTTCAGTCAAACGCAGGGTCCGCGGGGGCAACGTTCGTCGCGCCGGTCGTGGACGCCGAGTGGCGGGTCGCCGGGGGCACTCGCCTCTTCCTTCGCAACCAGCCCCGGCTCGGCGACACGGCCCTGGATCCGCTCTACGCCACCAACCCGTACGCCCAGCACGCCCCCTCCCTCCGCCCCCCTCTTGAAACGACCAACGCGGAGGGCGGGCTCACCCTCACGCGCGGTGCGGTGCGTGTGGTGGCCGCCGCGGGGTACCGCTACGCGCCAACCTACCGGTACTTCGACCTCGACCGCGGCGGTCAGGGCGCTGGCCAGGGCGTCTACCAGGGGCTCTACCAAGTTCGGTACGATGCCGCCCGCATCTGGGAGGGCCGCGGCGAGGTGGCGCTACAGGGCCTCGACGGCGTGCAGGCCTCGCTGGGGCTGTCGGTACGAGACGGGACGCTTCCGGACGTGAACGGCCCCATCCCAAACTTTGCTGCCGTCACGGCGGACGCCCTCCTCACGGTCTCGTTTGCGGGGGGCGACGGCTTTTTGAAAGCCCACGGGGAATTTCACGGGCCGCGCGACGCCGGCCTCTCCCCGACCGTTCGCCTCGACCCGTACGTCTCCGTCGACCTTGAAGGCTCGTATGCCGTGGGGTCGGACCTCGAGCTCGTGGCCCGCGCCGAGCAGCTCTCGCCGGACGCGCCAACCATGTGGGCAAACTACCCGCAGCCCGTCGCCGAGCTCTCGGTGGGCCTCCGGCTCCGATGGTGATTCCGTCCGGACACGTCGGGGGATGACGCGATCGAGCCTCCAAATTTTATGTTGCGCCCTGCGAACGTATTTTTAGGGTGTCTTTTGGACCACTCCCATTCATTTTCCCACGCTTATCATGGAGTCCCCAACGGCCGAAGACGTCATTGAGGCGTTCACCGATGTCGTCCAGGATCAACTGGACACCGGAAACGCCGTAGAGGTGCCGGGCCTCGGCGCGTTTTCCGTTGAGCACCGCCCGAGCGGGGTACAGGAGGAGGACGGCGTCCGTCGCCTCGCTCCGCCCCGCAACGAGGTCGTCTTCACCCCCGAAGAGGGCGCGTGACTCCTTCATCACCTGCAGAGCCTCATGCCCAAATCCATCATTCCCCTCCTCGCGGAGCGGCTCGACATTCCGGAAGACCAGGCCCGCCCCCTGCTGAACACCATGGTGGAGGAGCTTCGCCAGCGCGCCGAGTCCGATGGCGTCCAGCTGTCCGGGCTCGGCACGTTTCGGGAAGACGGTGGCGCCCTTACCTTCCACCCCAGTCCCGCCCTGCAACGACGCGTCAATCGGCCGTACGAGGGCCTCTCCGCCGAGTCCCTCTCGCCCGCCCCCGACGCTGAGCCCGAGGCGCCCCCCGCCCAAGACCCTTCTGAAGAGGCGGAGTCCGGGGCATCGGAGGCCGATCAGGAGAGGCCTCCCGCGCAGGACCGCCCGCCGGCACAGCCCGACGCCGACACCCGGTCCCCAGACTCCTTTACCATCATCAGTGTCGTGCTCTCAGTTCTTCTCCTTGCCGGCACCGGATGGTTCGTGGTGAACCAGACAAGCCTGCTGGGCCCCACCCAAACCTCGCCGCCCCCCACGGCCACCGAGACGCCGTCCGACCAGACCGGAGCCCCCTCCACTGCGGACTCCGCCCCCGACTCACAGTCCGAGGATCCGCCGGCCCGCGAGGACGAGACCCCGGACGTACGGGACTGGACCATTGTGGTCGCCTCCAGTTCCTCCCGCGGCGGCGCACAGCAGACCGCCGACCAGTATGCCTCCCAGTTCGATTCCGTCGCCGTCGTCTCCGGAACGGTAGACAATACGACGTGGTACCGCGTGACGATTGGGCGGTATGCCTCCGAATCGACCGCCGAGCGCGTTCTCAGCGAGCGGGGCGATGTCCTTCCCCCCGATGCCTGGACGCACCGCCTCGAATAGCACTTCCCCAACCGACCCCGCCTCGCCCCTGTGCCCTCTGCTCTGCTGACCGCCGCAACCGCCCTCCCCCAACAGGTGGCCCCCACGGCCCTCGACACCACCCAAACCGCGTCGGGGCAGGCCGCCTCCCTCCTCGACATTCTGGTGCTGGGGGGATGGGTGATGGTTCCGCTGGTGCTGCTCTCCGTGCTCACCATCTACCTGCTGGTGGAGCGGCTCATCACAATCCGACAGGCCAACTCCGACCCCGAGGCCATCACCGATCGGGTGCGCGAGTTTGTGCGCAGCGGCAATGTCGAGGACGCCATTCAGTACTGCGAGGACAAGAACGTGCCCATCACCCGCATCCTGCAGCAGGGCCTCGAGCGCCTGGGGCGGCCGATCTCTGAGATTCAGGACGCCGTGCAGGCCGCGGGCAAGCACGAAACCTTCGACCTGGAGAAGCGGACGAATCTGCTCGCCAGCATCGCCGGCATTGCCCCCATGCTCGGCTTCTTCGGGACGGTGGTCGGCATGATCCGGGCGTTCCAGCAGATTCAGAACCTGCAGGGCAACGTCAACCCCTCTGTGCTCGCGGGGGGGATTTGGGAAGCCCTCATCACGACCGCGGCGGGCCTGCTCGTCGGCATCCTGGCGCTCTTCTCGTACAACTACCTCATGGGGCGCATCCGGCGCCTCTCGAACGACATGGAGCGCTCCGCCACGGACTTCATCGACCTCCTGCAGGAGCCGGTCTCGCCGGAGCGGTCCGAGGAGCTGCCGTCGTAACCCCGCCCCTACGCCGCCTCCCTCGTTGACCAATCGCCCGTGCCGCTATGCCGCTCGACTTCTCCCCGTCCCGCGAGCCCATGACGACCTTCAGCCTGGCGGGCATGACGGACGTCGTTCTGCTGCTCCTCATTTTCTTCCTGCTCACCTCAAGCTTCATCCCGCAGATGGGGATTCAGGTGAACCTGCCCCAGGTGGACAGCGCGTCGCCCGTGTCGGAGCAGTCGATTACCGTGTCCCTCACGAAAGACGGCAATTACTACGTGGCCGGCTCGCCGGTGCCGCAAGCGCGCCTCGTGAGCGAGCTCCGCTCTCGCCGCACCAATCAGCAGTTCCTCATCATGCGGGCCGACCAGGAGGCCCGCATCGGCCAATTTGCCACGGTCGCCTCGGCCGCCCAGGCCCTCAACATGCGCGTACTCGTGGCGACGGAACGGGCCGGGCGGTCGCGGTAGCATCGCCCTCACTCCGGGGTCGCCGTCCTCCCAAATTCTTGTTTTGGGAACGTGATCGCGTCGTCGTCGAGGGGACTGAAGGCGATGTGGGTCGGGGCCGGGACATCAGCCGAATGGCCCGTGTAGCTGAGCCGCCCGGTGTCCGTATCGATGCCAAAAATTGAAACGGCGTCTGCCCGGCGGTTGGCGACGAGGAGATGCGTTCCCCCCGGGCTGATGGTGAAGGTGCGGGGCCACTGGATGTGCTCTCGCTGTTGCCCGATCCGCTCAATCCGGCCGGTCTCCTCCTCAATACGATAGACGACGAGGTCGTTGGCGTCCCCTCGGTTTGAGGCGTAGAGAAAATCGCCGGACGGGTGAACCTCAAGGTCGGCACTCGCGGCGACCCCGTCGAAAGCGTCGGGCGTCGTCGGCACGGTCTGTTTTGCGCGCATCCGTCCGCGCTCGGCGTTGTAGTCGTAGACCGTGATGGTCCCACTCAGCTCGCCGATGAGGTACACCGTCTCTCCATCCGGATGGAACGCAAGGTGTCGCGGCCCGGTCCCCGGCGGGGTCGACACAACGCGAACCGCTGCCGTATCGAGCCGGCCCTGCTCGGCGTCGAACGGGTAGATGCGCACCTCGTCGGTTCCGAGATTGGCCGCCAGGGCGTGCTGGTTCTGCGGGTCCATCCGGAAGTAGTGAGCGTGGGATCGCTTTTGCCGCTCGGGGTCCGCCCCGGCCCCCTCGTGCTGCACGACTTGTGTCGCCGGCCCGAGCCCCCCGCCGTCCCGCACCGGAAAGACCGCCACGTTGCCCCCCACGTAGTTTGCGGTCAGCGCCCACTGGCCCGTCGCGTCCACACTGATGTAACACGGGGCCCCGCCCTCCGCGGGCGCGGCATTGAGGGGCCGCAACTGGCCGGACGGGCGGCTCACGCCAAACGCGTGGACCCGGGCGGAGTCGGTTGTCTCGCGGACGCTGTAGAGGGACGTTCCGTCCGGCCCGAACGCCAGGAACGTCGGATTGAGAAGGGGCGTGGCCTCCTGCAGTTGTCGTAGCTCGCCGGACGTGGAGTCGAACGCGAACGGATAGATGCCCTCAGACGGATTTCCAGATCCCGTCCCCACGTAGACAAGGGCCGCTTCGGAGCTGTCGCCCTCAGACTGACAGCCCCCCACGACGAGGAAAAACAGAGCCCCGGTAAGCAGTAGGATGGCAACTCCGGGTCGGCACTGTGTCCAGGTAGACAAACGATCCATGCGCAGAGAAAATGGGGCCAGAGAGTGGAACGGACATAGGATAGGCACTCTCGCCCAGCATTTCAGCGGCCGGTCTGAGAGCGGGCTGGGCAGGAGACTTCTTCACTCGATCTACCGGACCTCCTTCCGGAGCCCTCATCCGTTCCACCAGTCGCGGTCCAGGGAGCGATACTGGATCGCCTCCGAGACGTGTTCGGGGCAGATGCGAGGCGACCGCTCCAGGTCGGCCACCGTGCGCGCCACCTTCAGAATCCGGGTGTATCCGCGGGCACTGAGGCCGAGCCGGTCGGAAGCAGTGCGGAGCAGATTGGTCCCCGCCTCGTCCAGCTCACAGTGCTCCTGGACCCGCTGCGCGTCCATCTGTGCGTTGCTGTACACCCCCGGCGCCTCGCCGAAGCGCCCCGACTGCTGCGCGCGGGCCTGCACCACCCGCTCCCGAACCGCACTTGAAGACTCTCCGGTGCGTTCGGCACTCATCTCGTCGAAGTCAACCGGGGCGACCTCCACGTGCAGGTCGATCCGGTCCATCAGAGGCCCGCTAATTTTGCCGAGGTAGCGCTGCACCTGGGCGGGCGTGCAGACACACTCCTGGTTCGGATCGTTGAGGTGCCCGCACGGGCACGGGTTCATCGAGGCAATGAGCATAAAGCGGGCCGGGTAGGTGACGGTCGTCTCCGCCCGGCTGATCGTGATGCGCCCCTCCTCCATCGGCTGACGGAGCACCTCCAGGACCCGCCGCTGAAACTCGGGCAGCTCGTCGAGGAAGAGGACACCATTGTGGGCCAGAGAGATCTCGCCGGGGTTCGGGTGGGCCCCGCCCCCGCACAGCCCCGCGTCGGAGATGGTGTGGTGCGGGGCCCGAAACGGACGCGTGGCTAGAATGCCATGGTCGGACGTCAACTCGCCGCTGACGGAGTGAATCTTGGTGGTTTCGAGCGCCTCGTCCGTGCTGAGGGGCGGCAGGATGGTGGGCATGCGGCGGGCGAGCATGGTCTTGCCCGAGCCGGGCGGGCCTACCATGAGTGCGTTGTGTCCCCCGGCGGCCGCCACTTCTAGGGCTCGCTTCACGTTCTCTTGCCCTCGCACATCGCTCAGATCACGCCGGTACTGACGCGCCTGATCGAAGATGGTGTCCAGGTCGTTCGTGTAGGGCGTCGGCGCCGCAGGGCCCTCCGGGTCCTGCAGGATCTCGAACGCATCGCCCACCGTCTCCACCGGGTAGACCTTGAGGTCGTCCACCACGGCGGCCTCCGCGGCATTCTCGGCGGGCACGAGCACGCCCTCGTACCCTTCCGCCCGCGCCTTCATCGCCATGGGCAGCACGCCGTTGACGGGCCGCACGGTGCCGTCCAGGGCCAGCTCGCCCGTGAGCCAGTAGCGGTCCAGCACATCCCCGGCGACCGTGGTGCCGCTGGCGGCCACCCAGCCCACCGCCATCGGCAGGTCGAACGCCGCGCTTTCCTTTGGCACGTCCGCCGGCGCGAGGTTGATGGTGATGCGCCCCCACTCAACAGGAATGTCGTTGTTTTCGAGGGCAGCCCGCACCCGGTCGAAGCTCTCCCGCACCGCCGCCCGCGGCAGCCCCACGACCGAGAGGCCCCGCATGCCGGAGGCGACGTTCGTTTCGAGTTCAACCGGCAGGGCCTCAACGCCGTGCGTGGTGCTGCTCCAAACCTGGCTCAACATGAGACGCCGGGGGCATCGGTTCGGGGACGGAGGGCAGGATCCACAGACACATCTGCTCCGCGGGGCATAACGTTCGGCCCACTGCTCGCGCCTTTGCAGTTCGACTCCACCGTCAAGTGGGGCCCTCGGGATCCGGTTCCCTCCGGGTCGATGTCCCCTCGGCCTCATTCGTGACCTCTCCCCTACCACGCCTCCAAATCCATCTCGCCCCGGAGACGCGAATCGTATCTCATAACTTCGCGATGGGCGCCTGGACGCCCAATTCTACTGTACAGGTCGGGCCCGGTCAGGTGCATATAGGACCCTTCTGGAGACACCGCCCGATTCGCTCCGGACCGAATGGGACTTGTCCGGAGAAAACCGAATTACGGTTAGACATGAGCGCCCGTCTGGGCTCTTCCTCAAATAATGACTGAGGCGGGCGCCCGGCTCTCCTCAAGACTACATGGCAGCGGCGGGTCGATGGCATCTCTCTACCGAGATGCGCGCCGCTAGGATGCCGCGGGGCGACCTGGGGTCGACGCTTCCGCGGGCGGTACAGGAGAGGGGTCGCTTCTCTGCCGATAGACCGGAGGCGCTACGGCACGAGGCGCATCGCCGCGCCCCGTGCCGGCGTCCTCGGAGGGAGAGAAAGACAGTCGCAAGAGAACGCCCCCGGAGAGAATTGGATTTTCGAAGCGGGCCCGTCCACGGGCCCATGGGCTCGGACCTAGGTCACGATCATGGTGCCCTGCATGGTAGCCCAGTGTCCCGGATACGTGCACACGTAGCCGTACTCTCCCGTCTCCGACGGGGTCGTGAACGTTACCGATACCGTCTCGCCCGGCTTCGAGATGTCCGTGGCCGCCAGTACTGCCGAGTGGTCGGGCACGTACTCGTTCGACGCTCCGGCCTGCACACCCGCCTGACCAACTTCCTTAAAGGTGCCCTGCGCCGGGGGCTCGTTCATCACGAGCACGTTGTGCTGCATGGACGGGCTCGAAGCGGTATTCTCAAACACCAGTTCAATCTCCGTGTCCGCCGGCACCTCGAACTCCGTCTCCTTGTACTTCATCTGGTTGCCCTGCGGGTGGATCGTCACCGTCTGCGCGCCGCCCCCGCTCGACTGCCCGGACGCCTGGCTCGCGGATCCGGAAGAGGAGCTTCCTTCTTCTCCACTACCGCCTCCACAAGCCGACACCAACGACCCGGCGCCCAGCCCCGCAATGCCGACCACGCTCAGGCGCTGTAAAAAGTCGCGTCGCGAAACATCCTGTTCGTTCGCCATAGTGATGCAAAAAGCTTAGTCTAGAATTTAGTCGAAGGTTGACAAGTCTCTACGGGTTGAAAGCCCGTCGCAGTCACGGGGTCCTACCCGTGATTAAGACACCGCGAAAAGTAGTTTACTCGACCACGAAGACCGATTAAGACCAGACAGGCTTTTGGCCTTTTTCTTCGCGACAGTAATGCAAATTGGTAGATCAAACCACTATACATGCGAGGGTACGGAGGTGAGAAACAAGGATTCAACGTCTCCACGGTCTTTGTTCAACACTTCTCACTTTTTGCGGAAGCGCACGGCCCCCCAGCCAGATTAACATTGCGTGGGGACATCATCCCCATCCGAACGCCCCCCCCTGTAGCCCCGAGTCTCGCCCCTATTCCTGTGAGGTTGATGACTTCAGTCGCACGCTTACCGGTTGTCTGGTCGCTTCCCCTCTTCGTGATCAGCACTCTGGTCGGCCTCACCGCCTACGCCCACCACCAGCCGAAGTACGTGGGGCGCTTTTCGGGCGCCGAGGCCGACTCCAATGGGCATCCGTCCGGGTGGCGAGCCGTCCGCTTCGGGGACGCAGAGACGGACACCCAATACCGGCTCGTTGAGCGACCGATCGAGGACGAATCCACCACCGTCGTTCGTGCCGTCAGCGACGGCGGGGCCGGGGGGCTGGGCCGCACGGTGCGCCTCGACCCGCAACAGCATCCGGTGTTGTCCTGGCGATGGAAGGTCACCAACGTGCTCGATAAGGGCGACGCCCGAACAAAAGACGGGGATGACTATCCGGCCCGGCTCTACGTTACCTTCGACTACGACCCGAGCAACTTTGGGCTGGTCGATCGCGCCAAGTACGAAACCCTGCAGGCCCTCGGGTACGACCAGATTCCGACCCGGGCACTGAACTACGTCTGGGCAAGCCGGGTCGACCAGGACACCATTCTCCCAAATGCGTTCACGGACTGGGTGCAGATGATTCCTGTGGAGAGCGGCTCGACGAAGGTAGGGACGTGGCTTCGCGAGCGGCGGAACGTCCGTGCGGACTACCGCCGGGCGTTCGGGGAGCCCCCACCGCCCATCGACGGCGTCGCCATCATGACCGACACCGATAACACCGGCGAGGAGGCCACTGCCTACTACGGAGACATCGTTGCCCGGCGCCCCCCCTCGATCCAGGAGTCGGACCTCGACTGGTCGGACCTGACCAACTGAGGCCGCACACCTGGACCGATTGACCCGCCAGCTCTTGAAGGGAGGCTTCCGGATTGGACGGGCCGGGACGGAGTACGCCCCCTGTCCAGCGGCCGCTCAGTCGAGCGAAAGGAAACGGGCATTGACGGCGACAATCACGGTGCTCAGGCTCATCAGGACGGCACCGACGGCCGGGCTCAGCAGAATGCCCGCAGTGGCGAGGACGCCCGCCGCCAGCGGAATGGCAATCACGTTGTAGCCGGTGGCCCACCACAGATTCTGCACCATTTTGCGGTACGTAGCCCGTGCCAGACGGACGATGCCCACCGCGTCTCGCGGGTCACTCTCCACGAGCACAATGTCGGCGGTCTCGACCGCCACGTCCGTGCCCGCCCCGATCGCGATGCCCACGTCGGCGGTGGCGAGGGCCGGGGCGTCGTTCACCCCGTCGCCCGTCATGGCCACGAGGCGTCCCTCCGCCTGTAGCTCTTCGATCACGTCGCTCTTCTCGTCGGGCAGCACCTCCGCGATCACGCGGTCGACCCCCACCTCTTGGGCCACCCAGTCCGCAACACGCTTGCTGTCACCTGTGAGCATGACCGCGTCGATCCCGAGGGCGTGGAGGGACCGGATCGCCTCCCGCGACTCCTCACGGAGCACGTCGGCCAGGGCCAGTGCGCCCAGCGCGGTGCCGTCCCGCACGACGTACACGACCGTCTTCCCCTGACGCTGGAGCGACTCGGCATCGTGGGCAGGCAGCCCCCCCTCGTCCCGGGCCGCCTCCGGGCTCAGCACCCGTACCTCAGTGCCGTCCACCGTGGCGCGGACGCCGCGTCCCGTCAGGGCCTCGAAGTGACTCGCCTCCGGCCTGTCCAGGGCCCGATCCTCGGCGGCGCGGAGGATGCCGGCCGCGATGGGGTGCTCGCTGTCCTGCTCTGCGGCGGCCGCGGTGCGAAGCACGTCCTCCTCCCCCTCCGCGGCAAACACGAGCACGTCCGTCACGCCGAAGCGGCCCTCCGTGAGTGTGCCCGTCTTGTCGAAGACGACCGTGTCGAGATTCCGCGCCAGCTCGAACGCGCCCCGATCGCGGATGAGGAGGCCACGCTGGGCCCCAAGCCCGGTGCTGACGGAGACCACGAGCGGAATCGCTAGGCCGAGGGCGTGGGGGCACGTAATCACCATCACCGTCACCGCCCGCTCCAGGCTGAAGACGAAAGTCTCGCCGAGCCCGACGTACCACGTTCCAAACGTAAGTGCCCCCGCGGTGAGCGCAATCAGCGTAAGCCAGTAGGCCGCCCGGTCGGCCAGGTTTTGGGTACGACTCTGGGACGCCTGCGCCTCCCGGACGAGGCCAATCACCTGGTTGAGATAGCTCGACTCGCCGGTCTTCTCCACCGACACCACGAGCGCGCCTGTGCCATTGACGGCGCCGGCGATTACCTCGTCTCCTTCGGCCTTCTCAACGGGGACACTCTCGCCGGTGAGCATGCTTTCGTTGACACTCGACGACCCGCTCACCACGGTGCCGTCGGCCGGGATGTTCTCACCGGGCTTGACGCGCACTCGGTCGTCCGGCGTCAGGTCCCGGATGGGCACCTCTTCGGTGTCGCCCTCGTCGGTCACGCGGTGGGCCGTGCTCGGCATCAGGCGGGCCAGCTTTTCGAGCGCACGGCTCGCCCCCATGACCGATCGCATCTCGACCCAGTGCCCCACCAGCATGAGGTCGATGAGCGTGGCGGTCTCCCAGAAAAACATCTGGCCGGGCACCCCCAAGGCCACGGCGGCGCTGTAGGCGTATGCCACGGTCACCGCAAAGGCCACGAGTGTCATCATTCCGGGCGTCCGTTCTCGCAGCTCGTCGACGAGCCCGGTCAGGAAGGGCCACCCTCCGTAGCCGTATACGAATGTGGAGAGGGCCAGTAGCGCCATCGTGTCCCCCGGGAAGCCCAGGGTGTTCTCCCAACCCAGCCACCGCTGAATCATGGGACTGAGCGCGAGAATGGGGAGCGTCGCCACCAGACTTACGAAGAACCGGCGGCGGAAGTCCGCGACCATCGCCGCGTGGTGGTCGGGCCCGTCCTCCTGCCCGTCCGGGGCACGCTGCCCGTTGGGGTTGGTCGGGGACGCGGCACTGTCGGCTTCGGCGGAGCGAGTGCGATCCTGGGCCATGGCGGGGTCGGAGAAAAAAGTACGTCAACGAAGACAACGGCGGTTCCTTAGGGGCGGGCGACGGTTCCCCCCTCGAAGGAACAGAGCCACAGCGGATCGATCAGGGACGTCGAGGGCAACCTGCTCCCGAATCGTCTTCACGGCCGGAACGACGTGGCTCGTCTCGTGCGCCGGGTCGGCATGCCGGAGCGTCCTGCCCGCTCACTCGCTCCACACCCCGACGTGGGCGGGACGCCTCCCGTCACGAAAGGCATCGTGCCCCGGAGATAGAATGATGACAATGGGCGATGGCCTCAGGCGGATTGTCTGCGTGCCTCTCCATGACGGCTCGCTCAAGCCCGCCAGTCGTAGACGTCTCCTCTCCGAAGATGCTACTCGTCGTCCGGGGTCGTGACCCGCAGGGTGCCCTCCATGCCCATCTCGTAGTGCTTCTGCCCGCCCGTCGTCTCGAAGCACGCAATGGTGTAGGTGCCCGCCTTGGAGGCCGGTAGGGTGAACGTCATGGACCCACTCCCGCCCGGCGGCAGCTCGAATTCATTCTCGTGGCGATCGCCCTCTTCCTCCTCGTGGTCTCCTCCCTCATCGTGGCTCCCCTCCTCATCGGCGTGGCCGCCGGGCCGCTTGTTCTTCTCGATCGAGACGCCCTCAAAAAGGTTTTGCTCAAACCCCTCCTTGTCGCTGGCCACCGAGGCCCCCACCACGAAATAGTGCTCCACGGTGCCGTCGTTGGCAAACTGCAGCGTGACCGGTTCTCCCGCCGGGACAGTGAGCGTGGACGGATCGTAGGCGTGATCCGTCATCGTGACCTCAATTGTATCGGCGGAGGGAGAGGCACCTCGAAACGAGCGGTCGGTCGGGGCGGCCTCGCCACCACGGGCAATGAGCCCGAGGGCGAAGACAGCGATGAGCCAGGCGGCCGAGGATTCCCAACGGAAGAGCCAGAAGAACGTCATGAGGAGGATGGATGCGGATAATGAACGGATGGACGCGTGGCGATGGGGTATGGAATGCCGATGGGCTGGATCCACCGCCAACCTAGGCCGTCGTCACGGCCTGCTCGCCTCCAAGCGGCACATTCAAGCGCCGCAGCCGCAGCGCATTGCCCACGACGAAGAGGTCGGAGAACACCATCGCAAGGGCGGCCAGGGCGGGCGACAACAGCAGGCCGAACGCCGGGTAGAGCGCCCCCGCCGCAACGGGGATCAGGAGCACGTTGTACGCGAAGGCCCAGAACAGATTCTGCTTGATGTTGCGGAGGGTGGCCTGCGATAGGTGCACCGCGTTGGGGACACCGCGCAGGTCTCCGGCCATCAAGACGATGTCGCCGCTCTCGATGGCCACATCGGTGCCGGTGCCGATGGCAATGCCCACGTCGGCCTGGGCCAGGGCGGGGGCGTCGTTGATGCCGTCGCCCACAAACGCGACCGTCCGTCCTTCAGCCTGAACGTCATCCACCGCCTCGGCCTTTTCGTCGGGCAGCACCTCGGCCTGCACGTGGTCGATGCCAAGTTGGTCGGCAATCGCCCGGGCAGTACGCTCGTCGTCGCCCGTAATCATGGCCACCTCAATGCCCAACGTGTGCAGGGCGTCGAGCGCCGCGGGCGTCGACTCCTTGATGGGGTCGGCCACCGCCATCACGGCGGCCAGCGTGTCGTCGACCGCCACGTAGAGGGGCGTCTTGGCGGCGGCGGCCAGGCGATCGGCCGTCTCTTCGGCCCCGGCGGGAATCGCAACATCGTGCCGCTCCATGAGGCGGGCGGCCCCCACCGCGACACCACGCCCCGCCACCGTCGCCGTCACGCCATGCCCGGGGATCGCTTCAAAGTCCGTGGCATCCGGCAGAGCCAGGCCCTTCTCCTCGGCCTGGGCCCCCAGCGCCG
This sequence comes from Salinibacter grassmerensis, assembly GCF_947077765.1. Classification (NCBI taxonomy): domain Bacteria; kingdom Pseudomonadati; phylum Rhodothermota; class Rhodothermia; order Rhodothermales; family Salinibacteraceae; genus Salinibacter; species Salinibacter grassmerensis. The sequence goes on from NZ_CAMTTF010000009.1 coordinate 33,463, forward strand.
CCCCAATCGGGTGCTCGGACTGGGCTTCTACGGCGGCCGCCCAGCGGAGCACGTCCGCCTCCTCGAACCCGCTTCGCGGACGCACGTCCGTCACCTCGGGCCGGCCCTTCGTGAGCGTGCCGGTTTTATCAAACGCCACGAGGTCCGCCGCGTGGAGCGCCTGCAGCGCGTCGCCCTCCCGGACGTACACGCCCAGCTCCGCGGCGCGACCCGTCCCTACCATCACCGAAATCGGCGTGGCGATGCCCATCGCGCAGGGACACGCAATGATGAGAACGGATACGGCGGAGACGAGGGCGTACGTGAGCACCGGGTCCGGCCCCCACACGAGCCAGACGCCAAAGGTAAGCGCGGCCGTCACCAGGACGAACGGGACGAAGACCCGGACCACGCGGTCGGCGAGTGACTGAATGGGCGGGGCCGACCCCTGCGCCTGCTCCACCATGTCCACGATCTGAGAGAGCACCGTTTCCTCCCCCACCCGCGTGGCGCGAAAGGTAAAGCTGCCCGTCTCGTTGATCGTGCCCCCCACCACCTCGTCGCCCTCTGCCTTGCGCACCGGCTCCGGCTCGCCGGTCACCATCGACTCGTCGACGTGGGACTGTCCGTCGAGCACCTCGCCGTCGACCGGTACCTTCTCGCCGGGCCGCACCCGAACCACATCGCCCGGCACCACGTCGCGTACATCGATCTCTTCTTCTTGACCGTCGCGGCGGACGCGAGCCGTGGTGGCCTGCAGGTCGAGCAGCGTGCGGATCGCGTCGCTGGCGCGGCCCTTGGCGAGCGCCTCCATATAGTTGCCCGCCAGGATGAGGGTGATAATCGTCGCGGCGGCCTCGTAGTAGACGTGCACGGTTCCCTCCGGCAACACGGTCGGAAGAAAGGTCGCCACCACCGAGTAGCCGTACGCCGCCGAGGTCCCCATCATCACGAGCGTGTTCATGTCGGGGGCGCCGCTCTTGAGCGCAGGCCAGCCGTGTGCGTAGAAGTAGCGCCCCGGCCCAAACTGCACCACCGACGTCAGTGCAAACAGCACATAGTATAGCGCCTGTGTGGACACCTGGTCGGTAACCCAGGCCTCCATCGCCGGGACGTGCATGACGCCCATCTCCAGCACGAACACAGGAAGAGCGAAGGCCAGTGCCCAGAGGAACCGGCGCTTCATCGACCGCTGCTCGTCCTCTCGGGCCTGATCCTCCACGTCAGTACGGTCGTCCCCCTCCTCCGTACCGACCACCTCGTAGCCGGCGTCACGAATCGCCTGTGTGAGGTCTGTGGTCTCGGTTACCCCCGGGACGTAGTGGACCGTGGCGCGGTCGGTAGCGAGGTTCACAGTCGCCTCCAGCACCCCCTCCACCGCATCGAGGGCCTCTTCGACGCGGGAAACGCACGACGCGCAGGTCATCCCCCGCACCGCAAGGGCCGTTTCGGCGGTGCGCACCGCGTAGCCGCTGTCGGCGACGGCCTGAGCCAAGTTCCCGATCGGCACCTGTCGCCCCTCGCGGAGAGCCACTTGGGCCCGCTCGGTGGCGAAGTTGACGCGGGCCCCCGCCACGCCGTCAACGTCTGCGAGCGCATCTTCCACGCTCTTCGCACAGGAGGCGCACGACATGCCCTCCACGGGCAGCGTCCGGCGCTCCTCCTGCTTCTCGGAGAAACCGTCTCCGGGTTCGGAAGGGACCGGGTCGACCACACAGGCGTCGCCTTCCGACGAGGAGGAGTCGTGGGAGGAGGGGTCCGGAAGCGATGTCTCGGTCTCGGGGGAAGGTCGGCTCATAAGAATTTGCCCAGGGTCCCGTTTGAGAGCGTACACGATGCTTTTGCATAGGGTACCCCCCTATACCACAGACGGACCAGCACGTTTCAATTTGTACCGAGTCTCGTGCGGTCACGTCCTCTCGTTGTGCCAAGAACCCGTACAGTCCGGAACCCCGTCGCAGGAGCGCCAATAGGGCATCCCGTCGTTGCTCTTGGGCCCTCTCCACGGCCTTCGGTCGACGACCCCCGATCGATTTCTTCCTTCCCCATCTGTCCCTCTCCATGATTGAAGTCACGATTCTCAACGCCCAAGAGCTCGCTCGCCGCCAGATGGGTGCCCGTGCCGCTCAGGCTTCCGGGGCCGGGGTCGACATCGAATCAGCCGTCCGGAACCAGATGGCCGATCACCTGGAGGAAGGATTTCAGAACCGCGGGATTGAGGCCTACGTCGATACGAAAGGGGCCCGAAAACTGGAAATCACCGTCGAGGACGCCACGGAGGCCGCGTGGCAGCAGGGGTACCTTGCCTGGTTGGTGGCCAAGTTCGTCCCGAGTACTGTCGAGCAGAACCTTGCCCCGGAGGTCCGCGACCGCCTCAACGACCAGGGCATCGAGGCGGAGGTCGAGGTGGAGTAGCCCGCCGGTTCCGGAATGTGCTTTGAGCTCCCCTCGACAGACCATGTGATCACGTCCTGGTGACCGTTCCTCCCGTCCCGGACCTCTCATCGCGCCTGGAGACCGAGGAATGGATGGACGACTTTTCGATCACCGACGCTCGTCTCACGCGAGCCCTCCGCGACCTCCGACGGGTGAACCGGGTGCTCGGAGGGTACCGGGCGACGGACTGTGTTCTTGACCCCATGCTGAGGCGCCACGATCGCCTTCGCCTGCTGGATGTGGGGTGCGGGAGCGGAGACCATCTGGCGCATCTGGTCCGGCGAGGCGAGCGTCTCGGGTGCATCCTGGACCTCGTCGGCATTGACGCCAACCCCGTCACGGTAGGCCATGCCCGGGCCTACCTCGACCACCAACTTCCCCCGCGCCTCCGGGACCGGGTTCGTGTCGAGATCGGGGATGCCCAGGCCCTTTCCCACGACGACGGGGCCGTCGACGTCGCCCACGCGGCCCTGTTCCTGCACCACTTTCACGGTCCCTCGGCGGTCCAGGTGCTCTCGGAGATGCAGCGGGTGGCCCGGCACGGCCTTCTCCTAAACGACCTCCACCGGCACCTCCTCGCCTATGTGGGGATCTGGGGCCTTAGCCGCGCCCTGGGCCTCGCCCCAATGGTACAGCACGACGGCCCCGTCTCGGTACGGCGCGGGTTTCGTCGGGCGGAGCTCCGCACCCTTGCCCGGAGCGCCCGGCTGCCCACCCCAACCGTCCAATGGCATTGGGCCTTCCGGTGGACCTTGTCGACGCTTGATTTCGGCTCGTGACGGCCCCTCGCCGGAGACATTTCCATTCTGTGACGGACCATCCCGCAGCCGTCGGGAGCCAACCCGCTCGTCACCAGTTGCGCAATCCCAATACTGCTTACCTTCAGCAATCTCCCATGCGTTACGACGCACTCGTAATTGGCGGCGGCTTGTCAGGGTGCAGCACTGCACTCCAGCTTGCCCGCGAGGGCCACGATGTACTCCTGGCCGAGCAGTCCACCTACCCGCGCCAGAAGTTGTGTGGAGAGTTTTTGTCGCCGGAAGCGCAGTCCTCGTTCCGACGCCTCGACGTGCTTGGTGACGTGCACGCCGCCGGGGCAAAAACCATCGATCGGACGTGTCTGACAGCCTCCAGCGGCGCCAAAACATCTCACGCACTTCCCGATGCGGCCCTTGGCTTTAGCCGCTATCGGCTCGACCAGTTGCTTTTCCAAAGGGCATGCACGGCGGGGGTCGAGGGCCGCCCTGGCACCCGGGTGACGGACGTTCGTGGGAATCTCCGGGATGGGTTTGTGGCGACCGTCGGTGGAGACCCCGTCGAGGCCCGTCTCGTCCTGGGAGCGCACGGCCGCAGAAGCCGACTGGACCGATCATTGGAGCGGCCCTTCTTGTCGGAAACCACGCCGTACGTGGCCTTCAAAGCCCACTACGCCGGCCCCGCCGCGGCGGACCTGGAGAACACGATTGAGCTTCACAGCTCTCCAGGGGCGTACTGCGGGCTTTCCCCGGTCGAGGAGAACCGCATCAATGTCTGCTGGATCGGGCGCACCGACGCCCTCAAAGACGCCGGCGGATCGCCCGAGGGCATGCTCAACACCACCCTGCGCCAAAACCCGGCCCTGGACGAGCTGCTTTCCGGGCTTACGCGTGTGAGCGATCGCTTCGAGGCGGTGAGTCAGGTCCCGCTCATGCCGAAGTCCCGGTTCGCGGATGGCGTGTGCATGATTGGGGACGCCGCGGGCATGATTGCTCCGCTCTGCGGCGACGGGATGGCGATGGCACTCCGGACCGCCGACCTGGTAAGTCCGCTGGCGTCTGACTTTCTCGACGGACGGCATCCGGCCCGAACGTTCCGGACGAACTACGAAACCGCGTGGACCGATACGTTTGGCCAGCGCATGCGGCTGGGCCGGTGGATCCACGAGGCAGCGTTCCGCCCCGGGGCTGCCTGGACCCTGGTGCAGAGCTGTCGGCTGCTCCCGCCCCTTGCACAGTGGATCATCCGCAGCACTCGGGGGCGGCAGGGGGCGCTCGCCGGCGCGGCGGCGCCGAAGTGAGCCGTTGCTCCAGTCGGTATGGGCGACCTGCCTCGCCCCCTCCACCTCTCTACCGAGCCGCCGCTCGACGGAGTCGATCGTTGAGCGCTCGCCCTAGTCCCGTGGGCGACACGGTCTGTGCGTAGATGACCTCAACCTCGTTCTCGTCGCAGACCCGAAAGATGTGGAAGAGGTCGTGGGCGTAGGTACGCACATCCTCTTCGATGTAGACCGCTCCCAGGGCGTCCGTGTGTGCAGGCGCGTCGAGCCCAACGTACGCGTGGCGATCTCCGGAGGCAGCCTCCGAGGGATCCTCCACGAGCTGCACCTGGGCGGACGGCGCATAGTGCCGGTGCCGCGTTCCTGGGCTCCGCGGGGCAGCATCCGCGTCTGAGGATGCCACCTGCACCTCTCCGAGGGTCCGGCGGAGCGACTCGACCGACACTGCCCCGGGGCGAAGCACCGTGGCGGGGTCCGTGGTACAGTCTACGACCGTCGACTCGACCCCTGCGTCCGTGCGTCCCCCCTGCAGGATGCAGTCGATGCGTCCCCCCAGGTCGTGCTCTACAGCCTCCCAACTCGTGGGGCTGGGGCGGCCCGACCGGTTGGCCGAAGGGGCCGGCACGGGCGTGTCGCACGCCTCCAGAAAAGACTGCGCCAGGGGCAGGCGCGGGACGCGAATCCCCACCGTCTCGAGGTCCGCCGTTACGACCGAGGGGAGGTTGTCGTGCTTGGGCAAAATGAGGGTCAGGGGGCCCGGCACGAACGTGTCTAGGAGATGCTGCGCCACAGGGGGGATACGGGCCGCCACCTGCCCAATCTGCTCTTGCCGTCGGAGGTGAACGATGAGCGGGTTGTCCGCCGGACGCCCCTTGGCCTCAAAGATGCGACGCACGGCGTCTGGCCGAAATGCGTCCGCCCCGAGTCCGTAGACCGTTTCGGTGGGGAAGGCGACCAGGTTACCACGGCGCAGGTGGTGGGCCGCCTCTGTGGGAGAAGTCGTGCGTGTGGTCGCCACGAGAACAAAGCAACAACGAGTTCGAGACGACTGCTTGGGGTGCACCGCCGATGGGGTTGACTTTCCTCCCCATCCTCTCTTAGCATCGAAAGGACGCGTCATTCCGACCCGGCTCTCAGCGTTATGCCCTCCGACACGCCTTCGCACAGTGAGCGAACATCCACGCCAAAGCTGAACTTGGGCCCAGCGCCGAGCCGTTCGGAAATGGCAAACACCCTTGTTGAGGCCGCCCGTCGGGTTCTGCGGCGCCGGTTTCGGGTGGTCCTGCTCATCCGGGACGCCTACGCACACCTGGAGGCCAACGCCGACGCCCTCGCGGCCGTATGGAGTGACCTGCGGGCTGCACTCCGCCTTCTCGTGGCCTGGACGCGCCGGTCGTACCGCGAGGTGTCCACGGCGTCCCTCGTGCTTCTGGTGGCCGCCCTCCTGTACTTCATCACCCCCATTGACGTCATTCCCGACACCCTCGGGGCCTTGGGGTTCGTCGACGACCTCGCGGTCGTTCGGACGGCCGTAGAGACCGTTCGGGGCGAGTTGGATCAGTTCCGCGACTGGGAAGCGCAACAATCTCTTCCGGCCTCATCGTAGCCCCCGACCGCACCCCTCCATCCGAGCTCAGGCCACTATGTTCACCTACATCCTTCTCGCTCTAATTGCCGGGCTTCTCACCGGCATACTGATCGCCTGGTACCGTCGGGAGAATTAGTCCGGTCTAGGGGACAATCTGCTCTCCATTCTCGTCCTCGACGATCAGTGCGTCTACCGGACACAGGGCTGCCGACTCTTCTAGGCGTCCCTGTTCAATATCGGGCGTTTCGTCCTGGAAGTCGACAATGTTGTCTTCTCGGATCACGTAGATCTCGGGCGCGATGTTCACACAGTTGCCCGATCCAATGCAGAGGGTGCGATCGATGCGGACCGTCTGGCCATTGATTTCTCGTTCGCGGGTGTCAGCCATGCTTCTGAGGGTGGGTACAAGGAGACTAGAACTGAATGGATTTTCCGTCTCAGTGCCACGGGCGGCGTCCCCGCGCGTTCCCCTTTCACCACGCGCTCCAGCGGTGGGCCTTGCGGAGAGATTCGTCCGATCCTGGGGCTACGAGGCGGCGTCGACGCCCCCCGAGTCCGACGAAGCGGGACTGGCCTCTGCGTCGCCGTCGAGGCCCAGCGTCTCGTCGAGGATGTTGCCCGCAATCTGAATGAAGTCCTGCTCGGTAATGATGCCGACGAGCCGGTTTTCTCGTACCACGGGCAGGGCCCCAATCTCATGCTCGCGCATGAGCTCCACGGCCTCCAGGGTGGGGCGGTCCGGGGACACCGAGATGGGATCCTCGACCATGATGTTTCCCACCGGCACGCCGCCCTTCGGCTGCTCGGTCCGTTCGGCCATGTGACGGAGGAGGGTGCGGTGGCTCACGAGCCCTACCAGCCGGTGCTCTTCGTCCTCCACGAGTACGTGGCGGATCTTTTGCCAGTCCATGAGCCGCGCCACAAACTCGATCGACTCTTTCTCGTGCACGGTGAAGGGATCGGTGCTCATGTAAGCCTCCACGCTCGTCTCCTGCATGCCCGTAGGGGTATACCCTTCTTCCAGGGTCGCCAGGGACCATTCGTGGACCGGATGCCCCTCCTTTTGACGCTCCACCATGCCACGCGTGAGCGCCCCGAGGCGCTCGGCCCGCGACCCGACCCCCTCCATGCGCTCGAGGGAGTCGAGTTGCCACTGCGCTCCGGTCTGCTGGGTCTCGACACGGTTCTGGATCACCCCGAGGTACCGATCGATGTCCGACGATGCGATGTCGGAGGTCCGAAGGCCCTCCTCGGCCAGCGGGATGAGGGTGTCGAGAATCAGCTCGTGGGCCGGGCGGTTGGTGCCGTCCAGCCAGGTAAACTGGGAGGCCAGACCGCTCCGGGCCGCCGCGTTGAAGTTGTAGCGGGCCTCGTAGAAGTCGATGTGCTCGGACACGTCGTGGTACTCGTGGGCCAGTCCCGCCACGAGCCCGTACCAGAAGACCGCGTTCGCGATCTCATCGATGACGGTCGGCCCGGATGGCAACACCCGGTTCTCGATCCGGAGGTGAGGCTTTCCGTCGGTGATGCCGTAGCAGGCACGATTCCAGCGATACACAGTGCCATTGTGGAGCTGCAGAGCCCTGAGATCAGGCACGCCGCCCGCCTCCAACGTCTCCAGCGAGTCTTCGCCCAACTCCGTCGTCAGGAGCACCCGGAAGCGAGAGATGTCTTCCTTAAAGATCTCCATCACCGACTCGTCCACCCAGTCCGTGCCGAAGTGCACGCGCGGACTCATCTCTCGTAGGTACAGGTTGGTCGACCGTGTGTCGACGGCCTGCTGGAAGAGGGCAATCCGGGTTTCGCGCCAGAGCCGCTTGCCGAAGAGCAGTGGCGAGTTGGTGGCCGCGGCGAGGCACGGGGCCGCCACCACCTGGGCAATGTTGTAGTAGCGCGGGAATTCCTCCGGCGACACCTGGAAGTGCGTCTGAAAGCTCGTATTGCACCCCTCCAGCATGATGGAGTCGTGCTTCACAAACAGCTCGTCGATGCCTCGAATCTGATACTGCCCCGCCCCGCCCCGCAACCGGGAGATGGCATCGTTGAGGGCGTAGTAGCGCGGCCGAGGGGTCATGTAGTCCATCGCGAAGTCCGAGAGGTGGGCCGTGGGCAAGATGCCCGTCATGGCAATCTCGCTGCCGACCTGCTGGGTAAGGTCGCGCACCTTTTCGACCAGCTCAGACGTCGACGTCTCCATCTCTCGGAAACAGTCCGTCCCAAACTGAAGCGGGTCCATGTTGAATTCCACATTGAACCGCGTCAGCTCCGTAACGATGCGCTCGTCGGTGTTCCGTTCAAGGACCTCCTCAATGACGGGCGCCGGGTCCCCCCGTTCGTCCACCATGAAAAGCTCCTGCTCGGCCCCGATGCGGCGCATCCCGCTCTCGAACATGTCCTCCTGGAGCATGAGCTCCATCGCCCGAACATCGCGCATCAAGTGATTCGTAAATTCGCGGAGCTTAGAAGGCTCGGCGTCCCGGCGTACGTTGTGTTCACCCATGGGTGAGTGTGAGGTCTTACTTGTCTACAAAACGACGCACCCCCACCGGACTCGTCTACCGAAGGAGGGACCAAACTGGGCTCAGGGCATTCGGACACTGGCTGCAAGGTAGAAACGGTTCCCAGTCATTATCAAATCAAAATGAACCACGCCAACGCCGCGTCCGTCAGAATTGGGTGCCGTGTAGCCCTCCGGTCCATGTCACTGTTTTGATCGCCCCACACTCGTGGACGCACGCTCGCTCTCCCGATTGATCCGGTCTCTGAGTGCGATACTGCTGTGTGTACTTCTGGTGGGCGGGCCGTCTGACACCGCCGCGTCTCCGGGCATGAGCGGGCCGTCCGCCGATACCACAGACCCTCGGGCGCAGCGGCTACTCATTCGGGGCACAACCGAGGCGCAGCTGGGCGACCACGAGGAAGCCATCTCGCACTTTGAGGCAGCGCTGGAGCGGGTGCCAAGATCCCCGGTACTTCTCCAGGCCCTCGCCGACGCGTACGAGGCGCAGGGCGACCGCTCCACCGCCCTCTTCTATGCGCGACAGGCGCAGACGCAGGGGGCGTCTCGCCCCTCGTTCGGCCGTCGCCTCGCCGAGGTGCAGCGGGCCGCCGGGGACCCGGCCGCGGCCCTCCGCACCTACCAGCAGCTTCTCAATCAATTCCCCGACTTCAACGACGCGTACCGGGCCCGGGCATCGATTCAAGCGGAGATGGGACGGACAAAAGATGCAATCCAGTCCTACGAAACGTACCTCAGCCGCACCAACTCACCACCGATCGACGTGTACCGTCGGCTGCTCTCTCTCTACCGCGAAACGGACAACGCGGATGGGATCGAAACCACTCTCCGAGCCCTGGTGGACCGACGGCCCAATGTCTACGCATACCAGCGTCGCCTCGGCGAGTACTACGCAGACGAAGGGCGTCCGCAGAAGGCGCTTGCCCTGCTGGCTCCGCTGGGGCGTCAACTCCCCGACGACGACGCCCTTCGGCGGCAGGTGCAACAGCTCGCCCGCCAAACGGGACAAACGATCGCCCTTTCCGCTCGGCGGGCGCAGTCGGACTCGACCCGTTCTCAGAAAACAGCTCCGGATGCCCCGCTGCGCCGGGCCCGATCGATGTACGACGAGGCAAGGGCCTCGTCTCCCCCCGACACCGCACTGCTGCGCACCGCGGCGGGGCTGTTGCAGGAGGTCCTAGACCGATCCCCCGGTGCCGAGGCTGCCCTGTCCCTCCGGGCCCAACTCTACCGGGCGTGGGGCCGCCCCGAGAAGGCAGGCCGGGCGATGGAACGCCTCTTGGATCTGGATCCCCGGACCCCCAGCCGATGGGTGCGGACTGCAAAGACCTATCAGCGGGCGCACCTCCACGCTCACGCCGCCGAAGTGGCCGAAGAAGGATTCTTGCTCTTTCCGGGACACGTGGCCCTTGCCCGAACCGCGGCGTTCTCGCGTCTACGCGCAGGCGATTTCGCCGAGGCCCGTAGCCACTTTCAAGACGCTCTCTCCCTCCTCGGCGACTCCACCGGCGGCGGCGAGGAAGCCGTCCTGCACGCCGGCCTCAGCCTCGCCAATAGCCGTCTTGGGCGGCCCCAGGAGGCGGACGACGCCCTCAGAAAAGCTCGCATCCTCGCTCCCGACTCCCCGAGAGTGCTTCGCCTGTGCGCCCGGAGCCTGGCTCATCGGGACGAACGCCTGGATCAGGCCCTGAGCCTCGCCGAGCAGGCGGTGGAGTACGCCCCGAATTCACCATCGGCGCACCACGTGCTGGGACAGGTGCATGTTCGGCGCAGCGAACCGGAGGCCGCGCGGCGTCACCTGCGCATCGCCCTCGACACCGGGACCCCCACCGCTACGCTGCTGGAGCGGCTCGGCGACGTGGAAAAGGCACTGGGCAACGACGCGGCGGCCCAGACGTACTGGCAACGTGCGGCGGACCGTACCCCTGATCGCTCATCTCTGCGCGAGAAGCTCACGGTTCCGGCAAATTCGTAGCCGTCCGTCGTTCTCTCCGGGACGGCACCCCCTGCTCCACGCTCATCGACTCCTGCGCACCAGATTCCGCCTCAATCTTGACGTCCGCGCCCCCTTCAGGCTCTCGTGCTCTCCTGCTTGCACTGACCTGTGCCCTTCTTCTCACCGGCTGCGGCAGCTCATCGCCGAACACGGCCCCGAGTCTCCCCGACGCCTTTCCCGACCATTCGGTCGATCAGATTCGGACCCAGATTACACGGGGGACCGACACGATCCAGGGCTACACCGCGAAAGCTCGGGTCAGGGTCCGAACCCCCGCCCAGACCCAGTCCTTCAACGCTGTCGTGCGTCACCGGCGGGCCGACTCCCTGTTCATGCGCCTCAGCCTATTTGGGATCGAAGGGGGACGCCTCCTATTAACGCCCGACAGCGTGTTTTTCTACGACACGCGCAACACTGTGCTGCGCGTGGGGCCGGTAGAGGCCGTTCAGAAGCTCTTCCCCGCTCCGGTATCGTCGGATCAGTTCTTCGACAACATGCTCGGGGTACTCGCCCCGGCCGCCCGCCCCAAGTGGTCGCTGCAGTCCGACAGCACCCTGTACTACCTGTCGGACACCACTGATCGTGAGCGCTACACGGTCGATCCCGCCCACTGGCGCGTCGTCCGGTACGAAGAGCGGTCCCCCACCGGAACCGTCCGTCAGAAACGACTGTTTTCGCAATTCCGACGGATCGAGGACGTGCTGCTGCCTGCCCGCCTGGTCTTTCAACAGCCGTCCGACGACCTCCGGGCCGTGGTGACCTACAAGGAGATGACCCTCAACCCGTCGGGGTTGTCCTTCTCCCTCAACGTGCCCGAGCAGGTCCCCCGTCGGAGATTTCAGTAGCGGGATGACGGCCCGGTTTCTGTCCCGTCATCACTCGTCGACCGATCGTCCATTCCCGAATGCGTTCTCCCTGGCTTCCACGACAGAGCGTCCAGTGGGCGTTGCGGGCCGGTCTCGTCGTGCTTCTCGGCCTTGCGGTGCCGGTTGGGCTCCCGGCGGCGCACGGCCAGGACGCCTCGTCTCGGCGTGAGACCACGCGACAGCGCCTCAATCAGCTGGAGCAGCAGATCCAGCGGGAGCAGCAGCGCCTCCAGAAAACAGAGAAGGAGGCGGAGTCTACCCAGGAGCAACTCGAATCGCTGCAACGAGAGATCGCCCTTCGCGAAAAGTTGGTGTCGACGTATCAGGCCCGTCTCGACGAACTGGGTCAGGAGCGCTCGCGCCTCCGCGACACGCTGTCGACCCTGCAGACGCGTCTCGAAACGCTCCGGGACGACTACCGGGAGCAACTCGTCCACGCGTACAAGTATGGGCGCCTCCACGACCTGGCCCTGCTGCTCGCCTCGCAGTCCATCAACCAGATGCTCATCCGCGCGCGGTATTTGCGCCGGTTCGCTACCGACCGTCGCCAGCAGCGAAGTGCCATCCAGACGGCCGCCGGCGAGGTTCGCTCCTCACGGGAACAGCTTGCCGAAAAGCGGGCCGAGACCCGGGATCTTCTCGCCGAGGCGCGCACCGAGCGCGAGAACCTACGGGCCCTCGAACGGGAACGGCGACGGGTGATTGACGAGCTGCGGGCCCGGCGCTCCGAGCTCGAACAGCAGATCGAGCAGAAGCAGCAGCAGGCCCAGCAACTCGAACGGCGCATCCAGAAGCTCGTGGCCCGGGCCAGGCGCGAAGAGGACAACTCGGGCATGGAGGCGGAGGTCGCCGCCAATCTCTCCGCCTCTTTTCAGGCGAACCGCGGGGCCCTGCCCTGGCCCGTCGAGGGGGCCGTGACGACCGACTTTGGCGATCAGGTGGATCCCGTCCACGAAACGACGACATACCACCCCGGCATCCTCATTGCTGCCTCCCCCGGCAGTCCGGTTCGGGCCATCTTCGACGGCACCGTCACCGGGATCGACTTCGTGCCCGGGTACGGCACGTACGTCGTCATCCGGCACGGCGAGTACCTCTCGGTCTACAGCAACTTTTCCACCCTGTCCATCGCCGAGGGCAACCAGATCGAGGCGGGACAGGTGATTGGCCAGTCCGGCACCGAGAGCGAGCCCCGAGGCGCCAGCCTTTTCTTCGGACTTGTAAACCGATCGTCAAGCGAGTTTGTGGATCCGTCCGGCTGGCTATCGGTCCGCTAACCCCATGGCCTTCTCCATCATCGGATTCACGAAAACCTTCTGGCCCATCGGAAGCGGTCATTTGGGATTGCTGAAGGGCGGGGCGTATCTTGCTAAGCACCTTATTCGCCCGTACATACTACTAATTTTTTCTCGCCCCTATGGCTACGGACTACGATTGCGTTATTGTCGGCAGCGGCCCCGGCGGCTACGAAACGGCCATCCGTGCCACGCAGCTCGGCATGGAGACGGCCATCGTTGAGAAAGACAAGCTGGGTGGCGTCTGCCTGAACGTCGGCTGCATCCCGACCAAGGCCCTCCTCAAAAGCGCCGAGGTCATGTCCGAGACCAGCCACCTCGAGGACTTTGGGCTGGAGCTGGACGGGTCGATCTCCCCCAACTTCTCGAGCGTCATCGAGCGCAGCCGTGGGGCGGCCAACCAGATGAATCAGGGCGTGCAGTTCCTGATGAAGAAGAACGACATCGACGTGCTGCGAGGCCACGGCCGCCTGACTGCGCCGGACACGGTCGAGATTGAACCATCGGTCGACATGGACGGCAACGAGGTCGGCGAGGAGCGCACCGTTACGGCCGAGCACGTCATCCTGGCCACCGGTGCACGGCCGAATGAGCTTCCCTTTCTCCCGATCGACGGCGAGAAGGTCTTGAGCTCTACGGAAGCGATGCTCCAGACCGAGCAGCCCGACTCCCTGGTCATCGTGGGCGCCGGGGCCATCGGGGTCGAGTTTGGGTACTTCTACCAGCACATGGGCACCGACGTCACCATCATCGAGGTTCAGGACCGCATGGTGCCCGCCGAGGACAAGGATGTGTCGAAGGAGCTGGAGAAGGCTTACAGGAAGATGGGCGTTGACGTCATGACCGGGGCCAACGTCAAGGGCGTAGACAAGGACGCTGAGCCGCTCCGCGTGGAGGTCGAAACCGGCGGCAGCACGGAGCACATCGAGTGTGACCAGGTCCTCTCCGCCGTCGGCGTCGTGGGCAACGTGGAGAACATCGGCCTTGAGGACGTCGGGGTCGAGACGGAGGGCGGCGACATCGTGGTCGACGAATACTACCGGACCAACGTCGACGGCGTGTACGCCATCGGCGACGTGACGGGCGCCCCCTGGCTTGCCCATAAGGCCAGTCACGAGGGTACGCTCTGCATCGAGAAGATCGCGGGCCACGACGTGCGGCCGATGGACATGAACGACATTCCGGCCTGCACCTACTGCCAGCCGCAGATCGCGTCGGTGGGGCACACCGAGGAAGAGGCGAAGGAGGCGGGCTACGACGTGAAGGTGGGCAAATTCCCGTTCAAGGCCAACGGGAAGGCCGCCGCGCTGGGCCACCAGCAGGGCTTCGTCAAGACCATTTACGATGAGAAGTACGGCGAATTCCTGGGCTGCCACATCATCGGGGAGGACGCCACGGAACTGATCTCGGAAGTCGTGACCGCCCGCAAGCTGGAGACGACAGGCTTCGAGATCATGGAGTCGATGCACCCGCACCCGACCCTGTCGGAGACGGTAATGGAGGCGACCCGGGAGGCCTACGGCCAGCCGATCAACATTTAGCTCTTACGGCAAGCGTCCCGGCTCCCCAGGCCCCGTTCTCTTCGGAGAGCGGGGCCTTTTTCGTTGCGGCCCGTGAAACTTTTTAATTCCGCTCTAATGTGTGGACCGCCGTTTGATTGTTGAGTGTCTCGGTCATCACACGTCCCATGCCATGAACGAAATGAGTCGGAATCGCCTGATCGGCGGAGTCTTGCTCCTGTTCTCACTGCCGTTCTTTTGGGTGGAGGTCGGCAGGGGACTCTGCAAGATCGTAAGCTTCGGGGCTGGGGCCCTGCTCGGGTTCTCGGCCGTCCTTGTCGTGACCGGACGGTTCCTCTGGAACTCGAGAACCGAGTGGACCAGCACATCTCGACAGCGTTCGCGTGGGGTTTATGGACACTAACGCCTCTTTAGGATCCATCCCTTCGGATCCACCTGCACATCCGCCCCCGCCGGAATTGGGACCTGCGCCTCTCCCCCGGTCATTGCCACCCGCCGGGTCGAATCCTGGACACGGACTGGCACCGGCACCTCGAACGACACGTCCCCCGTGTTCGTCCACTTTAGGGTGAGGGTCCCGTCCGAACGCTCCGTCTGAAGAACCGGCAGGGACGCCTGGTACAGATAGACCTCGAAGAACGCGTTCAGGGATCGGTCTGTCACGGCCTCCGCCGTCTCGATGAAGTCCCGCGTGGTAACCTGGCGAAACGATGCCTCGCCAGCCCCCCCGGTACCCTCCGGATACGCAAACCGTCGCAGGAGGGTACGCACCGCATCCTCTCCCACCATGTACCGGAGCGTGTGGAGCAGCATCGCGCCCCGAAAATACACGTCGCGGTGATAGATTGACTCGGCGGTCGTGGCCTCGGTTTGTGCAATCACCGTCCTTCCAGCCACCCGTTCCCGGAAGTAGTCCGTCACGTCGTGGTAGGCACGGTCCCCTTCGAGATGCTCTGCGTAGAGGGCTTCAAGATAGGTGGCTGGTCCCTCATGAAGCCAGAAGTCCTTCCAGTCCCGGACGGTCACGAGGTTGCCGTACCACTCGTGCGCGAGTTCATGGAAGTGAAGCGCGTCGAACGGGGCCTCGTACCCGAGGCCGCCGTCGCCAAAGTCGTGCCCGTAGGCGATGAGCGACTGGTGCTCCATCCCCAGAAAGGGCGCCTGCGCAACGCCGTATTTATCGGCCCGAGGAGGGTACGGGCCCAGCGTTTCCTCCAGAAACTGCACCTGATTGAGAAAGTCCGGGAGAGCACGGGCACCCCGGGCCGAATCCGACGGGAGAACGTAGGCCGACACCGGCACGGCATCGCCGCTGGTGCTGGCGTAAGTGGTGTCGAGACGCACGTACGGCGCCGCGTTCAGGGCGACATTGTACGTGTTGATTGGCGTGGACACGTGCCATCGGTAGGTCTCCGTCGAGTCTGAGGCCTGCTCCACCGAGCAGAGGTGTCCATTGGAGGCAGCGGTGAGCGAGTCGGGCACCGTAAACGCGATGTCCATCGAGTCCGGCTCATCGGAGGGATGGTCCTTCACCGGCCACCACAAATCGGCCCCCTCCGTCTGGCATGAGGTCGCAATCCATGGCGCACCTGTGGAGGTTTCCTCCCACGTCAGGCCGCCGTCCCACGGCGGGTTCGGGGCGACGCGGGGACGTCCCTCGTATGCCACCCGTGCGTGGAGGGTATCGCCGGGGGCATACAACCGGCTCAGGTCGATCCAGAGTTCGTTCCGGCCGTCTTTCCGCTCCACAGAACGACGGGTGTCCCGCTCCCGGATCTCCCAGGCCTGCCGCACGGACAAGCGGCGATCAAGATTGAGGACCAGGACCTCTAGCGGCTCTTCGACGACGGCCCGCACATCAACCGTCCCCTCGATCCGCTTGCGGCCCGGGTCCACCGTGACGTCCAAGTCGTAGTGAAACACGTCGTAGGCCGCCTGCTCGGGAAGCAGCGGGCCGCCGGAGTCCTGCGCCGAGGTGGGAGAGCATCCCCCAAGCCCCGCAAAGAGTAGGAGCAGCGTGAGGAACCGGGCGGTACGGCGATAGGCCATTGGAGACATAAACAGAGATGAGAAAGCTCGCCCACCGTCGCTGATCCAGCCGCCGCTCATCGACCGGCCAAGAAGATCTCCGTGTACGCCCACACGCTGCCCAGGGCGAACCCGCAGGCACTCCCCACAAGCCCAACGAGGAGAAAATCGAGCAGAAAGAGCCCAGTCCCGTGCATCGTGAGCGGGTCGTACAAGAACACCGACGCGGTGAGGACCGCGCAGACCGGAATGGTAATTTTGTTCTTCTGGCGAATGAGGCGATACTCGCCGGAGAGCCCCTGAACCCGATCGACGATATCTTTACTCACCCGCACCTTCTCCGCATTACGCCAACGCTCGGCGTATGACCGTCGCCGACCCCGCCCGCCTCCCCCGTCGTCGTCCGACGCGTCTTCGTTGCGGGCGCCCCGCGACCAACGCTTGTCCTCCGAATCGCTCAGGGTCTCGAAGGCCTCCCGAACCCGCAAAAACTCGCGCTGGGCCGCCTCCTTTTCCCCTTCGTCGGCCTGGTCGGGGTGGCACTCCAGCGCGCGCTGGCGGAACGCGTGCTTAATTTCCTCCTGGGACGCTCCCGGATTGATCCCTAAAATGTCGTGGTACGTGCTCATAGCGCCACGCAACCGGCTGCAACGGACAGGGCTCATGTACCCTTCGCATTTATCGAACCCGTCCGCGGATCGTCTGTTGCGGCGCGATCAGTCCACCAGCTTCTCCTTCATCTCCGCCAGCTTCATGAGCGCTTCCACTGGGGTCATCCGGTTCGGGTCAACCTCGCCGAGCATCTCCTTGATCTCTTCCGCGGCCGGGTCCGGCTGCCCGAAGAGGTGCATCTGATTGGCCTGACTGTCCTCCAGGTCCGACACCGCCTCGGCCTCGCCCTTCTTGGCGCGCACACCGTCCCCCGACGGCGGGTCCTCCGAAGTCGACCCGTCCGCCTCGTCGGCCCCCACCTCCAGATGCTGGCTCTCCAGGTTCTGAAGGACCTCCCGAGCCCGGGCAATCACCGCATCTGGCAGGCCGGCCATCTTCGCCACCTCGATGCCATAGGAGTGATCCGCGCCCCCCGGAATAAGCTTGCGGAGGAAGACGATCTCGCCCTCGTGCTCGCTCACCTGAATGCGGTAGTTGTGCACCCGCTCCAGGCGGTCGGCCATGGCGTTGAGTTCGTGGTAGTGCGTGGCGAAGAGGGTTCGCGCCGCCACCTCGGGCCGCTCGTGCAGGTATTCTACGATCGCCCACGCAATCGACAGACCGTCGAACGTAGACGTGCCGCGCCCGACCTCGTCGAACAGGATGAGAGACCGGGCCGTGGCGTTGTTGAGGATATTGGCCGCCTCGTTCATCTCGACGAGGAACGTGCTCTCCCCCGCCGCGAGGTTGTCCGACGCCCCGACGCGGGTAAAGATGCGGTCCACCACCCCAATCTCCGCCGCATCAGCGGGGACGAACGAGCCCACCTGCGCGAGCAGCACGATGAGCCCGACCTGCCGCAGGGCGACACTCTTCCCGGCCATGTTGGGCCCGGTGATGATGAGAACCTGCTCGTCGTCGGGGTCGAGGTACATGTCGTTCGGGATGAACGGGTCGCCCGGCGGGAGCGTCTGCTCCACCACCGGATGGCGCCCCTCCTCGATGTCGATCGCCAGCCCGTCGTCCACCGACGGCCGCGTGTACCCGTGCTGCTCGGCCACCTCGGCCAGGCCCGCAAAGCAGTCAAGGTGCGCCAGCAGCTCGGCATTCTCCTGCAAGATGCCCGTCTGCTGGGCGATTTGGTCTCGGAGCTCGTTGAACAGCTCCTGCTCCAATGTCTCGATTTTTTCCTCCGCCGTCAGGATCTTCTCCTCCATCTCTTTCAGCTCCGGCGTCACGTACCGCTCGGAGTCCACGAGCGTCTGCTTGCGAATGTAGTCCTCGGGCACCTTGTCGGCGTGGGTGTTGGTGACCTCGATGTAGTATCCGAAGACCTTGTTGAACCCGACCTTGAGGGACGGGATGTCGGTCCGCTCGCTCTCGTCTTTTTCGAGGTTGGCCACCCAGTCCTTGCCCTCCTGCGCGATGGTGCGCAGCTCATCGAGCTCTTCAGAGTAGCCGTCGCGGATGAGCCCCCCCTCACTGATTTTCGCAGGGGGGTCGTCCACGAGGGCACTCTGGATCTGATCGACCATCTCGGGGCAGGGGCTCAGGTCCGCCTCGATGGCGCCGAGGGCGTCCGAGTCGGCGTCGCCGAGCAGCCCGAGCACATTCGGGAGGCGGCGGAGCGTGCGCTTGATCGCAATGAGGTCGCCGGGCGCGGCGCGGCTCGTGGCCACCTTCCCCGCCAGCCGCTCTAGGTCGCCCATCTGGTTCAGCTCCTCGCGGAGGGCATCCCGCAGGTCCCGGTCGTCAACGAAGGCCTCTACGGCGTCGAGGCGGTGCCGGATGCGGCCCACGTCGCGGAGGGGCCGCACCAACCAGGCGCGGAGGCGGCGCCCGCCCATCGGGGTTTCCGTCTCGTCGAGGATGCTCACGAGGGTCCCCTCGTGCCCGTCGTCTTGGATGGACTGGACGAGCTCCAGGTTGCGCTTCGTCTCCGGGTCGAGCGCGATGTGCTCGTCCTTCGAGTAGCGCTTGATCTTGCGGACGTGCGGCAACGTGCCCTTCTGCGTCTCGCCCAGATAGTAGAGCGCCGCGCCCGACGCCACCACGCCCAGGTCCATGTCGTCCACCCCGAACCCCTTCAGCGAGTGGGTCTCGAAGTGCTCCAGGAGCGTCTGGTACGCGAAATCGTACTTGAAGACCCAGTCCTCCTGCTTGGTGACGGTGAACGGCACTTCTCGGAGGTGTTGCTGCAGGCGCTCCTTCTTGCGCTTGTCCACGATCACCTCCGACGGGGCCACCGTCTGGATGAGGTCCTGCAGCTGGTCGAGGCCGGCCTCGGTGACGCTGAACTCACCCGTGGTGGCGTCGATGAAGGAAAACCCGATGCGGTCCTTGTCCCGACCGGTGCCGAAGTGGAGGGCAGCCAGGAAATTGGACTGCTTCGGGTTGAGCAGCTGGTCGTGGAACGAGACGCCCGGCGTCACCACCTCCACCACGTCCCGGTCCACGACCTTTCCGCTCGAGTCATCGGCGTCCTCCACCTGTTCGCAGATGGCCACGCGAAGACCGGACCGGATGAGCTTGGGCAGGTGGCTGTCGAGGGCGTGGTGCGGGAAGCCCGCCATCGGGACGTCGTCCGCGTCGCCGTTGTTGCGCTCGGTGAGGGTGATCCCGAGAAGCCGACTCACCGTCTTCGCGTCGTCGTCGAACGACTCGTAGAAGTCGCCCATGCGGAACAGCAGGATCGCCTTCGGGTGGCGCTCCTTGATCTTGTAGTACTGCCGCATGAGGGGCGTGCGCCCACGCTGCTGGGTGCTGGACTGAGCCATGAAGGTCCGGGATCAACACAATGAGTTCGAGAGGAGGGCCTCCGCCCCGCGACGAGGGGCAGCGCCTGCAGAACCACAAGGACAGCCGTTTAGGGAGAAGGCCAGTCGCCCCCCACTCGTCGCGCCTTGATGGTTTGCATCGACACAACGTAGCCGTCCACGCCCCAAATCACAACGGGCCAGCCGGGGGCGCGCCGATCCTTCGCAGCTTTTCAGACGCGGGTCGCACGCCGGCGTCTGAGCGCTCGCAGGCGCTCGCGCAACATGTGCTTGCGGGCCCCGATGGCCGATTCCGGATCGGCGTCGCCGGACGCCGTCACGGCATCGTACGCCTCCGATGCGCGGAGGCGCTCGATCGAGGCTTCAAGCTCCGAAACCGCCCGCCGCAGGGCCGCCCTCGCGTCGGGCAGTGACGACTCAGGCGGAGCGGCAGGCGCTCGGGGGAAGCCCCATGTCTCCAGGGAGTCGGCGATAGCGTGCACCGCCGTCGGATCCTCAGCGTCGAACGCCGACTCGAGCGCCCGGAACGTGGCGGCCGCCTCGTCGCGGTAGGCGTCGGCAACCGCGTCCGGGTGGCACAGCTTCGTGGCCCGGCGGTAGGTGGCTTTCAGGTCCGGCGCCGAACGGGCCGTCTCCGTGGGGCCCTGCCTCCGTTGCTCCTGAAAGGCGTCGTAGGCCTCCTGGGCATCATGGTAGGCGTTGCGGAGACGGGCGCTCCGCATGCGGGCCTGGGCTGCCTCTTTGAGCCGCTCCATCTGCAGGCGAAGGACCTCCTCCTGAAGCGGTGCCACCTCCTCTTCGAACCGCGACTGCGCCGCACGGACCGTCTGTTCCAGTTCCGCCTTCTCCTGCAGGCGGCGCGCCAGCGACCGTCGCAAGGATTGGAGATCAGAACGTGTCATGTCTACCGTTGAGGGGTCATGCCGCAGCTTTTGTCTTCGGTGGTTTAATGATACACTACGAGTGGGAGATCCACCGTTCGCGTCTACGACGGACGCTTCGGAATCTCAGCTACCGCAGTTCGACCTGCCTTTTCACTTCCCCTTCCGCCCATGTACGACGTTCTCTTGATTCCGGTCGACCTCTCCAGCACCAACGAATCCGTCCTCGACACGGCCCGGGAGCTCGCCACCCCGGACCACACCCGCGTGCTGCTCCACCACGCCATCGAAACGCTTCAGGACGAAGAGCCCGGCGAGATGGACGACTTCTACGCGGACCTTCAGCAGGAGGCCGAGAAAAAACTAGGGGCGTGGACGGACAACCTGGCCGAGGATGGATTCGACGTCGACTCCATGATCACCTACGGGGAGCGCGGCCCCGAAATCACGCGGGTCGCCGGGGAGCACGACGCGGATCTCCTCGTGATGCGCTCCCACCGGGTCGACCGGGATGACCCGGACAGCCCGGTTGGAACGGTCAGTCACCAGGTTGCCGTCTTTGCTCCGTGCTCCGTTTACCTGGTACGTTCTTGACCCTCCACCACGGGATCGGGTACGCTGGTTCAAACCGGGGCTGCGGGCGGTCCCGCTCGGCGTCAAGCCGATCTTTTGCACAGCCGGCAGGTCCGACGGGCCTCATGTAGGCCCCAATTTCTGTGCCCTCAATGTTCGCTTTCGCCACCCAACCCGGCATTAAAATCGACTCTCAGAGCGCTACGCTCATGCGTCCCCCGAACCCAACGGTTACCCCATCGACGCCCGTCACACGTCGCCCGGTGAGGAGTGCCTCCACAGTCACCGCCTCGTACGTTAGCCCGTACCGAAGCTCAGCGGTGACCCCCACATTCGTCCGGTTCGTATTGTCGGTTAGCAAGAGCAGTGGGGTCGTCCGGGATCGATCGAGATAGATGTTGTCGCCCTCTAGCCCCGCGTCCGTAGTCAATCGTTCGAGAGAGGTGCCCCGATCAACGGCACCAAGGCGCCGGACCTGCTCTCCGCGCTGCACCTGAAGCGTCGGCCCGACCGACACCCGAAACGACTGATGAAGGGCGCCATCCGACCGGAACGGCCGCCACGCCAGCGCTGGAGTAAAGCTAAATCGGCGTTGATCCGCCCACTCCGTACGACTGCCGTATGCCCGCCGGATGTCCCGCTGCATCACCGCGTCCCGCCGGACCCCGACCTGCAGTTCCCACACCTGCGTCAATGCCCAACTGGCGTGCCCCGCGATGCCCGTGGCGACCGGCGCCCGCTCCATGAACACCGCCTGCACCGACAGGCCCGCGTTCGAGAGACGGACGGGGGAGGAGTCGACCTGGGCCCGAGCCGGGAGAGCGAACAGGAGAACGCAAAGAATGGCGGCAGTTGTAGGATGTCGCACTGACAGGACTCCCATTTGGGATGAAAAAATACCGCGGGCAAAGGAGACTTTGGCCAACACATTACGTCCGGTAAACGGTAGTGTCTTGCTTAGCCAGATATTTGACAACACGCAAAGTTCGTCCACGCGGCGTCTCCCTCCGGTTGGAACGTTCTGTTGACCGGGAGCTTTGAGACGACCGCTGGCATCGGGGCACACCGCGCTGTTCATCGCCTCTCCGAACCACCTCGGGCTACATGGTCTACGGCATCACTGGCAACCCAACCAAGGACGCGCTCTGGGCCCCGTTGGCGAAGCTCGTCACCCGCCTGACGGACGACGACCTTCCGTTTCGGATCCACGAGCCCATCGCTACCGGCCTCGTAGAGCATGGCCTTGTCGACGAGGACGTGTGTCACGACCACGCCGTGGACGACGTGGCGGAGGCTGGCGACATCGTGCTGTCGTTCGGCGGAGACGGGACCCTCCTGCGCACCGCCCACCGCACGGGGCCCAACGGCACACCGCTTCTCGGCGTCAACATCGGGCGCCTCGGCTTTCTTGCCGACATCGAGATCGGGCAAATTCACGACGCGATCGATGCCCTGGAGGCCGGAGACTACCGGACCGAGGAACGACTCGTCCTTCAGGCCGACCTGGAATCCGGCTCGGGGCTCGACACGGAGTGGGCGCTCAATGAGTTCGTGCTGGACCGGAGCGGGGCCGCCGGGCTCATCGAAATTGAGGTGGCCGTCGACGGCACCCCGCTGAACACCTACTGGGCCGACGGCCTCATCATCAGCACCCCCACCGGCTCCACCGCGTACTCGCTCTCGACCGGCGGCCCCATCATCACTCCGGGGGTGGATGCCGTCATCCTGACCCCCATCGCCCCTCACACCCTTACGGTCCGCCCGATTGTTCTCCCGGCCGACGCCACGATTACCTGTCAGGTCCGCGAAAACGACCAGCCGTACGTCTTCGCCGCGGACGGGCAGAGCACCATGTTCGACGAGCACAATCTGGAGTTCAGTGTGGAGCGGGCCGACCACACCGTCAACCTCGTCAAACTTCCCGGCCAACACTTTTTCCACACGTTGCGGTCGAAACTGATGTGGGGCGCGCGCCGTTCAGAGGAGCCAATTGAGAACGGGCAGTCCATCTCTGCCTCGCGCGACCAGCCCCCGTTGAAGGGGGGATGAAACACCCGGGACGGTCGTTGACAAGCGCGGACGGATCCAGTACATTCGTGTGTGTTTTGAGGTCAGGTAGCTCAGGTGGTAGAGCAACGGCCTGAAAAGCCGTGTGTCGGCGGTTCGAATCCGCCCCTGACCACCCTCCCCCGCTTTTCGCCGCCCAGCGGCGCAGAGCGGGGATTTTTAATTTGGCGCGGGCGGCCGAGGCGTGGTGTTCGACCGATCCCCCCATCGCCCGCCATGCGTCGGCTCCTCGCCGACGCCCCCCGCTGAGGTCCAGACCAAAACGACCGTCCGGGCGCCCCCAGCGCCCTGATCGGCCGTGCCAACGATCCGCGGCGGGCAGGAGGATTTCACATCGCCTGCTGCCACGAGTCCCTGGAGCCGTTTATGAAACGAGGGCCGGAGCCCCGCCGTCCAAACGTGGCCATCGTCGGTCGCAATCAACGGGCCGAAATCGAGAGCAATACACTTCCGCGTCCGGATCACCCGGCCGGAGGACGACGACGGCCTCTGGCTGATGGAACCGAGCCGGCCCTGGACCCGCATCACGAGCAGGACTCCGCAACCCAGGGCACCCGCTCTCTGTGGGATGGGCGCCCAATCTGTTGATTCTCCCTCTCTCGTCCCCGAGGGCAAACAGCCTCCTCGCTTCCCCTTTCATCCGCCTCCTTCTTCGCAATGAGTTCTGACTACCGAACCGAAAGCGACTCCCTTGGGGACGTGCGCGTCCCTGCCGAGGCCCTTTACGGCGCCCAGACCCAGCGGGCCAAGGAGAACTTTCCGGTCAGCGACCTTCGGTTCTCCCGCCGCTTCATCGAGGCCCTCGGCCACGTCAAGCGGGCCGCCGCCCGGGCCAACCACGACCTCAATCGTCTGGAGACCGAGGCCGCCGAGGCAATCGTCGACGCCGCCGAGGAGGTCATCGATGGCCGCCACGACGAGGACTTTGTGCTCGACGTCTTTCAGACCGGCAGCGGCACTTCCACGAACATGAACGCCAACGAGGTGATTGCCAACCGGGCGTCGGTGCTCCTGGGGGCCGACCGGGGCAGCAAGGCGGTCCACCCCAACGACGACGTCAACATGTCGCAGTCGTCGAACGACACCATCCCGACCACGCTCCACGTTGCCGCCCGGATGGGGATTGAGCACGACCTACTGCCGGCCCTGGAGGCCCTTCAGGGGGCGCTCGAGGAGAAGGCCGATGCCTTCGACGACGTTCTCAAGAGCGGCCGGACGCATCTGATGGACGCTACCCCGGTACGGCTGGGCCAGGAGTTCGGCGGGTACGCGGCCCAGATCGAACATGCAATCCAGCGGATTGAGCTGGCGTCGAACCGCCTCTCAGAGGTAACCCTCGGCGGCACCGCTACCGGCACAGGCCTCAACTGTCCGGAGGACTTTCCCGAAACGGCCCTCCAGCACCTCAGCGCCGCCACCGAGCTCTCGTTCTACAAGACGGACAACCACTTTGCCCAGCAGGCCGGCAAGGAGCTCTACGTGGACGCCCACGGCGCTCTGAACACGCTCGCCACAGCCCTGCTCAAGATCGCAAACGACCTGCGCCTCCTCTCCAGCGGGCCCACGAGCGGCATCGGCGAAATCAAACTTCCGGTCATCCAGCCCGGCTCCTCCATCATGCCCGGGAAGGTCAACCCGGTACAGAGCGAGCAGGTCATGATGGTCGCCACGCAGGTGACAGGCAACCATCAGACCATCACCGTCGCCAACACGCACGGCAACTTTGAGCTCAACGTGATGATGCCGGTGATGGCTCACGCCATGCTGCAGAGCATCGACCTGCTCGCAAACAGCGTGGACGCCTTTCGCAGCAAGTGCGTGGAGGGCATCGAGGCCGATCGGGAGCGCTGCCGGGAGCTTCTGGAGCTGAACCCCTCCGTTGCGACGGCCCTCAACACGGCCATCGGTTACGACAAGGCCAGTGACGTGGCCAAGACCGCCGCCAAGAACCGCGAAAGCGTCCGAACGGTCGTGAAGCGGATGGGGCTGCTCGACGAGGACGAACTCGACGAGTACCTGGACATTCGACGCATGACGGAACCGGGCGTGCCCGGAGACGAGTCGTAAGGCGCTCTCGTCGAGCGTCCGTCCGCCGCCGTGGCACTTCCCGGGGCGCACCCGCGTTGTTACAACTCCCACACAGAGAGCGGTACGAAACGCCGGGGGCCGTCCGTTCAAGGAAGGTGAAAAACACGGTCGAGGCGATTTAAGAAAGACCTCGCTCCTTCATCGCGTTCTTTCCCTACGACTGTCCGTACGTCTAATGAGCACGCAAGGCAAAGTCTCTCTCGCCGTCGTTGTTGGTGGCGCTTTTCTGGCCGGCATCCTGTTCGCCACCGCGGGGGCCAACCTGTTCGGGGTGGGCGACGCCGTCGGCACCTCTAGCCAGGCCGCAGACCTCGATGGGTCAACACAGATCGAGCAATCCACCCCCAGCACGCTGGACGGGTTCGAGACGGCGTTCTCGGAGGTCGCCCAGTCCGTCAACCCGGCCGTCGTCCAGATCCGTGCGGCCAAGGTGGTCGACCGCCGGATGCAAAACCCGTTCGAGGGCACGCCGTTCGAGCGGTTCTTTGGCCAGCGCGGGCCGTCGGGGCCCGAAGTCCGACAGGGACTGGGCTCCGGGGTCGTCGTGCGCTCCGACGGGCACATTGTCACCAATAACCACGTGATTGAGGGCGCCGAGCGGTTGAGCGTCCAGACGCTCGGCGGGGAGCAGTACGAGGCCGAGGTCGTGGGGACCGACCAGTACAAGGACCTGGCCGTGTTGAAGGTCGACGCGTCCGACATGACAGCCATCAGCTTCGGCAACTCGGAACAGGTCAGCGTGGGGCAGTGGGTAATGGCGTTTGGCTCGCCACTCGACCCCCAGCTCAACAACAGCGTCACGGCCGGCATCATCAGTGCCCTCGGGCGCCTTCAGTCCAGCCCACAGCGGGGTCGGGGCTCCAATCAGGGCGGTGGGGTTCAGAACTTCATCCAGACCGACGCAGCCATTAACCCCGGCAACTCCGGCGGTCCCCTCGTGAACCTGCAAGGGGAGCTCGTGGGCATCAACACGGCCATCGTGTCCCGGTCCGGCGGCAATCAGGGCATCGGGTTCGCCATTCCATCCAGTACCGTTGAGCGCATCGCCACCCAGATTATTGAGGAAGGCGACGTGCGGCGGGCCTACCTCGGCATCCGCTACAGGGAGGCGCCCGAGACCCTGGTCGACAACGAGAATCTTCCGAAGGGATCGGCGGTCGTTTCGCAGGTCGAAGAGGGGGCCCCCGCAGATGAGGCCAGCATTCAGTCTGGTGACATCATCACGGGAATCAACGGGACGCCACTAGAAAACTACCTCCAGCTGGGCAACCAGATCGCCAGCATGCGGCCCGGGGAGGAAGCCGAACTCCAGATCAATCGTGACGGGGACGCCCGCACCTTTACGGTCACGCTGGGTGCCCGCGGCGAGAGCATGACGGCGTCGTCTGAGGACAGTGGAGAGAGCGATGGCCCCTCGTCCGCCGAGGCACTTCAGGAGGAGCTGGGCCTCCAACTGGAGGACGTCACGCCCGGAATGGCACGGCGCCTCGGGCTTGATGAGGCCCAAGGGGTCGTCATCACGGGCGTGGACCAGTCCAACCGGATGATTCGGGAATCGGGCCTCCAGCCCCGGCAGATCATCTTCAAGATGGCCGGGGAGCAGATCTCGGACATGGACACCTTCATGGAGGTGTATCAGAGCGTCGAGCCCGGCGATGCGTTCCGAATGGCAGTTCGGAATCCCGACGGGTTTGTCTTCGTCACGAGCCTCCGTCGCCCTGCCGACACCGAATAGTCCAGGGCTCACTTTGCTCCACAGGCGCCCCATCCTCGCCAGAGGGTGGGGCGTTCGTGTGAACTCCGTATTCTTCTCCGCATCTCGTTCCGTTCACCACTCGACTGCTTCTGCGATGACCGACTCTGCCCCCTCCCTCGACGCGCCCCCCGACGCCGCCCGTATTGCGGACCTGCGCGAGCAGGCCGCCGACGAAGATCGCTCGGTTGAGGTCACCTTTCCGGGGCCCGACGGCGAGTCCAAACAGTTCGTCGTCTCCCCACGCGGCACGTGTGTCGTGCTGACGAACCTACGCGAGGACTCATTCAACCCGTCGGAGGCAGCGGAGGACATCGCCTCCGCTCTTCAGACCTGACACCTTTACCGGCGAAGCCCAAACCCTCCCGCCCTGTCAGCTAGAGGAATACATTATCGCGTTTTCCCTAGAGTTTGGGCCGCCGGTCACGCTTACTGACGTCGGGCCAGAAGACCCTACGGGCCAGCCCTCGACACCGTCGCCGAAGCAGCCAGCGAGGATGCAGAGACGATCCACAATCAGCCGTTCGGGGGACCGTCTCAGTGGGTCGGGATGCATTGAGGACGGTTGGCGAGATGGCCGGCCGAGTCCGATAGGTGACCGACCACCGATCCCGGTCTTCTCCGTGAACTGACCCGATTGCCCCGAAGCAGATACTCTAGGAGGACACTGATGCCCAGGAATGGGTCCGGAAGCGCCGTCGTTAAGGGCGGTCGACGCCCGCAGACGGGATTCCGGAAAATTCAGCGGCGGTGCTACCGGGCCCCCATAGAGTGGGCGCCGTGAGGAGAGCACACGCAACGTGGCTCGTGGGCAACTTACCAGCCGCCCGTCTCATGCCTCAGCGGCGACATTTTCCGTCACCGAGGCGGGACCGTTACGTCGCCACCACGCAGTTTGTCGTCCCGAAGCCGTTGGGCTCAAAGTCGTCGGCCTCCTCCTCGTTGATCCACCCGTCCTTCTCGCTGTAGTAGCGGAAGGCATAGTGGGCGTCTTCCGGAAGGAGAACATTTGTGCTGTAGGTTTGGTTGCTGCGGCGCACAAAGCGGTGCTCACCGGGTTCCCAGTCGTTGAAGTCCCCCACGACCGAGACTTCATCCCCGTACGGATGGTTCTCCGGAAGGACGAACGTGACCTTGACGCGATCGCTTGACTGCTTGTTTACCTTCTTGATCATGGTATCGTGCGGGGAAGTGTCATAAACGGGCGTGTCGAAATTCCTGCCCAGCCCCGCTAGTAGGGGCCAGGGCCTCCGCTGAGCCAGCGGAAGACTAGGGGCCCCAACGCCGGGAGGACGTCTTTGTGGCATTTTACAGCAACAAAAAGCGCTTCCTTCGCCTGTTCTTTGTCAACCGATGATCTCGTGGAAGGGCTTTCTCTTCACATGGGAGGCCGTTAACCCGCAATTCGGGCTCACGCCCTCTCTCCCCGCCGAACATCCGTTGCGGCCCCGGCGTGCATTCTCTTCCCTGATTGGGTCCGGTCGGACGGCCCGACAGGGATGTCTCGTCTTTTTCGCCACTCCCTCCCCCGCGCATGATCGAACGTCTTACCATTATCGGAACGGGTCTCATCGGCGGCTCCCTCGGGCTCGCCTGGGCCCAGCGTCAACCCGAGATCACGATCGTCGGACACGACCAGCCGGAGGTTTTGGAGCAGGCCGAGGACCGCGGGGCCATCGACGAGAAAGCGGCCGATCCCATATCCGCCGTGACGGAGACCGACCTCGTCGTCCTCGCCACGCCCCTCGCCACGACAGTCCGGCTGCTCGACACCATTGCCGACGCACTTCCGGACGGGTGCTTCGTGACCGACGTGGCCTCGGTGAAAGCACCCGTGCTCGAGCAGGCCGAGGACGTGCTCCCCGACCACGTCACATTCTTGGGAGGCCACCCGATGGCCGGCGCCGAGAACAGCGGCATTGATCACGCCGACCCGTTGCTCTTCGAGAACGCAGTCTACAGCCTCTGTCTCCCGGAGGGAAGCGACGAGTCGGCCCTGGACGGAGCGCTGGCCCCCGTTGTTGAGTTAATTGAAGCCACTGGCAGCCGGCCGCTCGTGCTGGATGCCCCCCGCCACGACCGCCTCGTCGCTGCCACCAGCCACGTGCCGCAGCTCCTGTCCGTGGCCCTTGTCAACCTCGTGGCCACCACCGAAGACGACACGGACCGCGATCTCGCCCTGCAACTCGCAGGGGGCGGGTTCCGCGACATGACCCGCATTGCGTCGTCTCCCTTCGACATGTGGCGGGACGTGTTGGTGGGGAATGAGCGTGAGATCCACGACGCCCTGAGCCGGCTGCGCCGGGGCCTGCGCACCCTCCGCAACCGACTCATCGAGGAGGACCTGGATGCCCTCGAAGACACCTTCGAGGAGGCGCGCACGGCCCGTGACGCCATGCCCCGGGACAACAAGGGCTTTCTCCACCCGCTGTCCGACGTTTACGTCCGCGCCCCCGACGAGGAGGGCGTCATCCACGAACTTTCGGGACACCTCCTCGACGCGGACCTCAACATCAAAGACATTGAGCTTCAGACCATTCGGGAGGGGACCGGGGGCACCTTTCGACTGGCGTTCGAGAAGACGGAAGACGCCGAGGAGGCCGTCGCGGTGCTGTCGGAGGCCGGCTACGACGCCCGGCGCCCGTAGCGGTGTCCGCAAAATCATTCCTCCTTCGTTGACTAAACTGACGCCATCGGGTATCATAACGACCTGTAGGCCTCCACCTCCGCCTGCGCCCGTTCCTGCTCTCTCGTAGCTTCTCATCTTTTCCGATGGCCGACTCCGCTCCGTCCCTTCAGGTTACCCCCCTCCACGGCGTCCACGAGGAACGTGGCGCGCGCATGATGGCGTTCGGGGGGTTCGAGATGCCTGTGCAGTACGACAGCATTATCGACGAGCACCTGGCCGTCCGTAACGACGCCGGGCTGTTCGACGTGAGTCACATGGGCGAGGTGCTCGTTCAGGGGGAGCAGGCCCTTGCCCTGGTCCAGCATCTCGTGACCAACGACGCCGAAAAACTCTATGACGGGCGGGCGATGTACACGGTCATGTGCACCCCCGACGGCGGCATCATTGACGACGGCATCGTGTACCGCCGCGCCGAGGACGAGTACCTGATGGTTCTCAATGCCGCCAACAAAGAGCGAGACCTGGCGTGGATGCACGACCATAACCCCGTGGGCGCTACACTTCAGGACATCTCCGCCGAGACCGCCCTCCTCGCCCTTCAGGGCCCAAAGGCCCTCGACATCGCCCAGCCGTTCCTCGACGACGACCTCGACGACCTATCGTTCTATCACTTTTGGGAACGGACCGACGGGGCCTTCCTCGACTGTGAGACCGCCCTCATCTCCCGCACCGGTTATACCGGCGAACCCGGCCTCGAACTTTACGTGCCCGCCGACCGGGCCCAGCACGTGTGGACGACCCTGCTGGAGGCGGGTGCGGACCGCGGCCTGAAGCCGGCCGGCCTCGGCGCCCGCGACACACTCCGCCTCGAGGCGGGGCTCTGCCTGCACGGCAACGACATCACGGAAGAGGTGAACCCCTACGAGGCACGGATGGGGTGGCTCGTGAAGCTGGACAAGGGCGACTTCATCGGGCGGGAGGCCCTGCGGGACGTGCACGAACGCGGCCCGGAGCGCAAACTCGTGGGCTTCGTGGCCACGGAGCGGGGCATCCCGCGCCACGACAACATTCTCCAGTCATCGGAGGGCGACGCCATTGGGGTGGTGACCAGCGGTACGCAATCGCCCATCCTCGATGCGGGCATCGGCCTCGGCTACGTTCCCAATGAGCCGGCCTACACCGAGCCGGGCCGGTCGCTACAGATCGCAAGCCGGCGCCGCACGTTCGACGTGGAGGTGATGGAGCCTCCGTTCCACGAGGACGCGTGAACTCGTCGCACCCGCATTTCCGCCCTTCCTCTCCCTGACTCTCGCTGGTCCGATGGACGCTGAAGTTTTCTTGACGCACTCGAACATTTCGGAAGGCGATGTCCAAGACCGGACGGTCATTGTTATCGACGTGCTCCGGGCCTGCTCCACCATCGTAACGGCCCTGGACCGGGGCGCTCGCGCCGTGATGCCGGTTGCCGACATGGCCCAGGCCGGCAAGATCGCCAGCAACCTCGACCCCGATATGTATCGGCTCGGGGGCGAGCGCAACGGGGAGCAGATCGAAGGGTATCACCTTGGCAACTCGCCGGGCGAGTACACGCACGATGTTGTGCAGGGGCGGGACATCATCCTGAACACCTCCAACGGGACGCAGGCCCTGGAGCAGACGAAAGAGGCCGACACCCTCGTTGTGGCCTGCTTCCTAAACGCGGAGCGCGTCGTCGACTTTGTCCGTCAGACGGCCGACGCCGTGACCATCGTCTGTGCGGGCCGACAGAACCGCCTCGCCCTCGAGGACGCCCTCTGTGCAGGCCTTCTTCTCGATCGCCTCTGGGATGGGGACGAGCCATACCCGGTTACGGACTCGGCCCACACGGCCTACACGCTCTACCACACCGATCGGGACAACCTCGACAATGCCCTTCGTGGCGCCAACCACGCTGAATGGCTCGCCGATCAGGACCGCGAGGCAGACCTGGACTACTGCTTCCGGATTGATGCGTTGTCGGTACTGCCGTACTACACAGAAAACCGGCTTCTTCTGTACGAGGATGTCGTGTCGGCGTAGCCTGCCCTCTCCCTCACACGTGCACAGAGCGGTTGCAGTTGCGCCGGTCCGTTGCATTTGTGCCGCATTGGGCCCACCTTACGACCGTGTGGGCACTGTCTAGACAGTGGATACACATATACACTACGCGCCCCATCGCCGCCCCTCTTTTCTCCGCCTCGCCTGTTCGGCTGTATGGCTGCCTCGGGTTCCGACACGAATACGGAGGAGGCCTTTCTGATCTCTCCGCGTCGAAAGGTAGAGATTCTTGGGCTCGTGCTGATGGTGTTCGCCCTGCTGGTGTCGCTTGCCTTCGCTAGCTACCATCCCAACGATGCCGGTGTCCTTCGATCCGCGGAATGGGCCGAGGTCCTCCTCAACCCGCAGAGCGCCCAGGCCGACGGGCCCGTTCAGAACGTGCTCGGGCTGCTCGGCGCTCAGCTTGCAGACACATTTGTGCCCGGCTTCATCGGCTACGGCGTACTGCTGTTGAGCGGCCTGCTCATGGTGTGGGGCTACGCCGTCTTTCGCCACGCCTCGCTGCACCGGCTCCTCTACCCGTCGCTTCTGACGGCCTTCTCCGCCTTCATTCTGTCCTGCTTCGTCGGCTGGGTCCACCACACGGTGGACGCCTCCCTCCAGGCCTGGGCGGGGCTCATTGGCATCGGGACTGCGGGCTGGATGCAGAATGTATTCGGTGAGGTTGGCTCCTTCATCCTTCTGCTCCTTGCAGGGGCGGTCCTGCTCCTGCTGGTGGTCGACCACGACATTCAGCGCACAGTGGATCGCGTCATCGAGGCGGCTCACGCGATCGTAGCGGGCGTCTCGGCCGCCGGGGCCTACATCGGTGACCAGTGGACCCGGGCCCGCGCACATGACAAGCGGCCGAAGGGGACCTCTCCCTCGTCCGATCGGGCTTCATCCACGTCCACCTCGGCTTCTCCGTCTACATCTTCCACGGATCCCTCCTCATCCTCCCCCACGGAACAGGACGCTTCCGCCTCCCCTTCGCCAGCCTCCCCACCGACCCGCCCCGACGACTCGGGCCTGCAAGACCCATCCGTTCGCCGGAACGACCTCTTTCGGCCGGGGAGTGACCCGGCCCTGTCCGCCGCCGAGGACAGCACGGCGTCTCCGGAGCCGTCCCCCGATGCCTCTGCCCATCCGTCCGACGACGATCCCGCCGAGGACGTGTCCGACGAGACTGCGGCGTCGGCGTCTGCGGAGGAGGTGCGGACAGCGGAGTCTTCCCCGGAACCCGACCCGCCGTCTCCTTCCTCCGACGAGGATCCCCCCCGCGAGGAGCCAGAAGCACCCGCCCCCGACGACTCCCCGGGCCCGGACGCCCCCGACGACGATGTTTCGATGACCATCCAGGAGCAGGTCGAGGAGGAAACGACCGACGAGATGAAGCGGACCGCGGAACTGCCCGAGGACTTCGAGTACGAGCCCCCCTCCCTCGACCTCCTCGACGAGTCGGTGGACACCGACCCCACCATCAACCGGGAAGAACTCGAGGAGAACAAACGGGTGCTCCTGGACAAGCTCGACATGTATAACATTGAGATCGAGGAGATCAACGCCGTGGTGGGTCCGACCGTCACGCGCTACGAGCTCACGCCCGCCCCCGGGATCAAGGTCAGCCGCATCAAGTCGCTCGAAGACGACCTGGCGATGGCGATGGCGGCGCCCGGCATCCGCATGATCGCCCCCATCCCGGGCAAGTCGGCCGTGGGGGTTGAAATCCCCAATCGGAACCGCGAGCTCGTCCGTCTTCGTAACGTAATCGGGACCCGAAAATTCCAGGATACCGATCTCAAACTCCCCCTTCCCCTCGGCAAAAACATCGAGGGGGAGGTCCACGTGGGCGACCTGGCAACGATGCCCCACCTGCTCATCGCCGGGGCCACCGGGTCTGGCAAGTCCGTGGGCCTGAACTCCATCATCACGGGCCTCATCTACGCCTGCCACCCGGCGAACCTGCGGTTCGTCATCATCGACCCGAAGAAGATTGAGCTGCAGCAGTACACGGCCCTCGAAACGCAGTTCGTGGCCGTGCCGGAGGACATCGATCAGACGGTCATCACCGACATCGACGAGGCGTCCGGCGTCCTCAAGAGCGTGGAGCGCGAGATGGAGACCCGGTACGATCTTCTCTCAGACGCCAGCGTGCGCAACATCACCGGGTACAACGAGAAGTTTCAGGCCGGGGAGCTCGACCCCACCGACGGGCACCGGCACATGCCCTACCTCGTGGTGGTGGTCGACGAGCTGGCCGACCTGATGATGGCGGCCGGCGATGACGTGGAGGGGCCGATCTCACGACTCGCCCAGATGGCCCGAGCCGTTGGCATCCATCTCATTCTCGCGACCCAGCGGCCGTCGGTCGACGTGGTAACCGGGGTCATCAAGGCCAACTTCCCGTCCCGCATTGCTTTTGAGGTGGCGTCCCGGGTCGACTCGCGAACCATTCTGGATCAGGGCGGCGCCGAGGACCTCGTCGGGAACGGCGACATGCTCTTCCTCAGCGGCAGCGACCTGAAGCGCCTGCAGGGCCCGTTCGTGAGCGTGGAGGAGGTGGAGGAGGTCGTGGATCACGTTGCCGACCAGCCCGGGGTCACCCCCTACACGTTGCCCTCCTTACAGGACGCCGGCCACGGCCCGGACGAGACCCTGGGCGTGGAGGACACCGACGAGAAATTCGAGGAGGCGGCCCGTGTCATCGTGCGCCGCCAGCAGGGCTCCGTGTCGCTCCTCCAGCGCAAGCTGGCGGTCGGGTACACGCGCGCCGCCCGCATCGTCGATCAACTGGAGGAGGCCGGCATCGTAGGCCCCTTCAATGGCACCAAGGCTCGCGACGTGCTCGTCGACACCGAACAAGAACTCGACGGGCTTCTGCACGGCGAGGACGCGGAAGAGGCCGGTCCGGAAGAGGCGTAGTGCTGTGCGCCTCAGCTCTCTAGGCCTGCCCCCATTTACACGCAATTTCGTTCCGACTGAATTTTCTCGCATGAGCTCAACGTTTCCGACAATCGGCATTCTTGGCGGTGGACAGCTCGGCAAGATGATGGCGGCCGAGGCCGTCCGCATGAGCATAGATGTCCGGCTGTTGTCTCCGAAGGAGGCCGGCCCGATGCAGTCCTACGCCAGAACCCAGGTCGGCGACTGGACCGACCCGGACGTACTTCGCCCCTTCACGGCCGACTGCGACGTGGTAACGGTCGAGAGCGAGTGGGCGCCCGCCGACGCCGCCGCCAAGGTGTTGCCGGACGACGCTGCCCTCTGGCCCTCCACCAAAACCCTTTCCCTCATCAAGGACAAGGGCGTACAGAAACAGCACCTCGCCGACGCCGGGTGCCCGGTGCCGGCGTTTGCACGCTGCGAGACCCTCGACGAGGCCTTTGACGCCGCGGACGAGCTCGGCTACCCGGTGGTTCTCAAACAGTATCGCGGGGCCTACGATGGCTACGGAAACGCCACGGCCGCTTCCGAAGACGAGCTCCGCGAGGCCTGGCCCGACTTGGCCACCGAGGATGGCGCGATGGTCGAAACGTTCGCGGACTTTGCCCGCGAGCTCGCGGTGCAGGTGGCCCGGCGGCCGGGCGGGAACCAGGTCGTGTATCCGGTCGCCTACACCGAGCAGCGCGACCACCGGTGCCACGCCGTGGAGGTGCCCGCGGACATCGACGCTGAGATTGCCGAAAAGGCCCGACACATCGCCCAAAAGTCCGTCGATGCGGTCGAGGGCGTTGGGCTTATCGCCGTCGAGCTTTTCGAAATGCCGGATGGGCGTGTGCTCGTCAACGAACTCGCCCCGCGCCCCCACAATACCGGACACTACTCGATTGAGGGCGCCGCCACCTCTCAGTTCGAAAACCATGTGCGGGCCGTTCTAGACTGGCCCTTGGGGGATCCCTCACTTCGAACCCGCGTGGCCGTAATGGTGAATGTGCTGGGCCGCCGCGAGGGCACGCCCCCACGGACGACGGGCCTCCCGCGTGCCCTCGACACCGAGGGCGTTACTCCACACATCTACGGCAAGCCCGACGTGCGTCCCGGCCGCAAGATGGGCCATGTGACCGCCCTCGGCACCGACCGCGCCGACACGCGAAAGCGAGCCGAAATGGCTGCCAGCGCGATTGAATTATAGTCGCTTGTGGATGCTCCTCGACGGCGTGATGGGCCTTTTCCCACACACAATCCGCTCCGTCGCCTGAGCCTTGCCACGCCCCGAGCAGTCTCCACGAATCTATGTCGTTTCTCTCCACATCCACCTCGACCGACCATGTCTACTTCCCCCGCACCGCCCGTCGGCATCGCCATGGGCAGCGACTCTGATCTTCCCGTCATGGAGGACGCCGCCGAGGTGCTCGACGAGTTTGACGTGTCCTACGAGATGCGGGTCCTCTCCGCCCACCGCACTCCAGGCGTCATGAAGGAGTACGCCGAGGCGGCCCACGAGCGCGGCGTGGAGGTCATTATCGCCGGCGCCGGCGGGGCGGCCCACCTGCCCGGCATGCTCGCCGCCACCACGCCCCTCCCCGTCATCGGCGTGCCCGTAAAAACCAGTACCATGAACGGCATCGACTCGCTGCTGTCCATCGTCCAGATGCCAGGCGGCGTGCCCGTCGGGTCCGTCGCCATCAACGCCGCCGACAATGCCGCCCTGCTGGCTGTTCAAATTCTCGGCGTTGAGAACCCCGACCTCCGGTCCAAAATGACCGCGTACAAGGACGACTTGACGGAGAAGGTGGGGGAGATGGACGAGCGCGTGTCCGACCGCTCGAGCAGCACTTAACCTGGATCTTCCCTAAGTCCCCAATGTCTTTTCGGAGATACACACTCGCTATAATCGGGGTGCTGGTGGGGTACGCGTGGGTGACAGGTGCCGCTACCGCCCAGGAGCGGACGGCGCTTCCGTCGCGCCAGCACGCCACGGCTCGATCGACGGCGGATATCGCCATCCAGACGCTGCCGACCGTCGATGTAGAGGCGCTCCGAGCCAAGGCTGAAAAACGAGCGGATAAGGGAGAGCCATACCGCTTCGGAAAAGCATTTGATACCGACTATTCGCTTCACAAAAATGGCACTTGGGAGCAGCTCCCGTCGGGTTCCTGGCTCTGGCGTCTTCGTATCCGCTCCGAAAATGCAGTTTCTCTCAACTTTGGGTTTAAGAATTTCCTACTACCCAGAGGTGCCAAGCTATATGTTCATGATCCAAGAGGTGAAGTTATACATGGCCCTTACACCCGAGAGGATGCCACGAAAGGGCAACTCTGGACACCCATCGTGCCCGGCAATCAGGCAATTATTGAACTTGAAGTGCCCGAAGGGAAACGGGAAAGAACATCTGTTCTCGTATCAAGAGCTAATCACGGCTTCCGCCCCTTAAGCCCAAAACCTACTAAGAAGGCCGATGTAGGTTCACGATCCTGTAACATTGACGTTGCATGTCCTGAAGCCGATCCCTGGCGGAATCAGATCCGCTCTGTGGGACTCTATTCCATCAACGGTACCGACCTCTGTTCAGGATCACTCATCAACAATACAAGCGAAGATGGAACGCCGTACTTCCTCACTGCTGAGCACTGTTTGGAAGGAAGTGAAGAGAAGGTTACCTCGATGGTTTTTTACTGGAACTACCAGCATCCAACGTGTCGTCCACAAGGAGGAGAAGAAGAAATACCTCCTACTACTGACGACAAAACCGACCAGACATCATCCGGTGCCCTTCTCCGAATGAGCTACGGAAACTGCGAAAATACTAATGGCTTCTGTTCTTCGAATGACATAGCAGGTAAGCCGGATATTACTCTTGTCGAAATCGACGAGCCAATTCCAGCAAGCTATAATCTTTTTCTGAACGGGTGGAATCGAGAGGAAGAATTTGCCCCATCAGAGGCTGTAAGCATCCACCACCCGAGCACTTACGGAAAGCGAATCACCTTCGAATTCGACCAGACCGCTATTACGGGCTTGTCGAACTCTTCCAATGACACTCACATCCGCGTCAACTGGGATAAGGGCACTACGGAAAGGGGCTCATCAGGTGGGCCACTATTCGATTCTTCTCAAAGAACTGTCGGGGTACTCTCGAGCGGCGGCCTGGGGTGTGAAGTTCAAGACTGGTACGGACGAATTTACAATGCCTGGGAAACGGGAGGTCCGATTGGTGCGCAACTCCAAGGTTGGCTAGACCCCAGAAATACAGGCTCGAAGACTCTAAGCGGTAGGCCTTTGAATGGAGAAACTGATGTCGCTCCGCCTGCGCCCGTTCAGGACTTCCAGATCAGCGAGGTTGACACTCGTGAGCCATCCGTGACACTGCGCTGGACAGCCACCGGCGACGATGGGCGGACTGGATCAGCCCAGCGGTATCTGCTCCGTTACGACACGACTCGCATCGAATCTGCGGCCGACTTCGAGCAGGCCCGGCCTGTGAACGTGCCGCTACTTCCTGCCCCCGCGGGTCGAACGGAGATCGCCACCGTGACGTCGTCGGACGGACTCGAAACGGGTCGCACCTACTACTTCGCGCTCGTCGCCGAGGACGACGCCGGCAACCGATCGTCTCAAGCATCCCCCGGCCGCGAGGCCGTACTGACGCGAGAGATTCGAATCGATGAGGGGGGCGTTGCCTCCGGGCCTACGTCTTCTTCAACGACCCGATTCGTCCTCGACAAAACCCAGGAAGTGCGCGTCGAGCTCTATGATCTGCTTGGGCGGCGCCTCCGGATTCTGCTCGATAGAGAAATTCCGGAAGGCTTTCGGCAGAGCGTGCGCATTTCAACAGGCTCCCTCTCCAGCGGTCCCTACTTTCTGCGATTCAACGGAGAGACCTTCACGGAGACGCGGAAGATCACAGTCGTGAATTGAGGGCGCTTCTCTCCAGCCAAGGTTATTCCTGCCCGTTCCAGACCACGCGCGCGAACCGGCGCTTTCCCACCTGGAGCACGAACGGCGCCTCCTCCGACACGTCGATGTAGCGACCGGTATCGGTGACCTTCTCCTCGTCGATCGTGACGGCCCCCTGCTCGATCATGCGGCGGCCCTCGCTGTTCGAGTCTGTGAGGCCAGCGTGGCGCATCAGGTTCAGAAGGCCAACCTCCTCCCCGTCCTCTGGCGCCGGGGTGTATTCCGGCATGTCGTCCGGCACACCGCCCTTCACCACGGTCTGTTCGAAGTGCTCCTCGGCCTGATCCGCGGCCTCTTCCCCGTGGTACATGGCCACAATGCGGCGCGCGAGCTGGGCCTTGGCCGCCCGCGGGTTGCTCTCGGCGAACTGCTTCACCTTCGGAAGCTGCTCGGTCGGGATGTCGGTGACGAGCTCCACGTAGCGGTAGATCAAATCGTCGGGCACCGACATGGTCTTGCCGTACATGTCCTCCGGCGCCTCGGCGATGCCGATGGCGTTGTCGAGCGACTTCGACATCTTGTCGGAGCCATCCGTGCCCTCCAGAAGCGGAAGCATCATGCAGACCTGGGCCTCCTGGTCATTGGCCTCCTGCAGGCGCCGCGCCAGGAGCAGGTTGAAGCGCTGATCGGTGCCGCCCAACTCCACGTCCGCCTCGATGTGGACGGAGTCGCGCGCCTGCGCCAGCGGGTACAGAAACTCGTGCAGGCTGATGGGCTGGCCGGCCTCGTAGCGCTTCTTGAAATCATCGCGCTTCAGCATCTGCGCGACCGTCTGCTGGGCCGCCAGCTCGATGACGTCGCTGAAGCTCATCTCGTCGAGCCACTCCGAGTTGTACCGGATCTCCGTCTTGTCCGGGTCGAGCACACGGGTCGCCTGCTCGTAGTAGCTCTGGCCGTGCTCGCGCGTCTCTTTGAGGGTGAGCTGGGGGCGTGTCTTGGAGCGGCCGGACGGATCGCCGATCATTCCCGTGAAGTCGCCCACAATCAGGATCGCCCGGTGGCCGAAGTCCTGAAACTGGCGCAGCTTGCGGAGGACCACCGTGTGCCCGAGGTGAAGGTCGGGGCGACTCGGGTCGCACCCCAGCTTTACGATTAGGGGCGTGTCCGTCTCCCGCGACGTGCGAAGCTTCTCGGCTAGCTCGTCTTCTGGGACAATCTCCTCCACCCCACGGCGGAGAACTGTCATCTGCTCGTCGACCGGCGGAAATGCCATGCGTACGTCCTCGTCGTCAATGATACAACGCGCTTCGATTCCCCCGTTTGGGCTGACCTAGAAGTTGTAGTCACTCTGCTCCCGCTCCAGTCGACGCTCCATCTCCCGCTCCTTGATGGCCTGGCGCTTGTCGTGCTTCTGGCGACCCTTCGCGATCCCAACCTTCAGCTTTGCCCATCCATCGCGGAAGTAGAGCGACAGCGGGACAATCGTGTAGCCCTCCTGCTCGGCCATCTGGCCCCACTTCCCAATCTGCTGGTCGTGGAGCAGGAGCTTCCGGTTGCGCCGCGGCTCGTGCCCAAACGGCCCGGCTTCCTCGTAGGGCTTGATGTACATCCCGTGGACCTTCATCTCCCCCTCCCGGTCAACCTGACAGTACGCGCCGTCCAGGCTTGCCTTGCCCTGGCGCACCGACTTTACTTCGGACCCCTCCAGAACGAGCCCCGCCTCCAGGGTCTCCTCGATGTCGTACTCGAACTGCGCCTTCTTATTGCGCGCAACGACCTCGGTGCCTTCAGCCATGGCAACATGAGACTTGAATTCGACAGTGGGTCCGGCGATCAGCTTTGCGTGGACCGGATCGGACTGCTCCGCGACCCCGCAGCAAGGCGTCCCGTGTTACGATTCCTCCTTTTCCTCCTCCTCGTCCTCATCGAGGTAGACGAGTGGGAGGTCGGGGACATCCTCCGTCACGTCGTAGTAGAAGAGGTATTTCCGGAACTCCGTCAGGCTCGCGATGGCGAGCTTGTCCAGCCCGGTGCGGAGGTCCTCGCGGTAAAACTCGTTCAGCGAGGCGGTGGTCTCCTGTGCCTGCACCCACACGTCACGGTTGTCGTCGGCCGCCTCGCCCGAGGCGATGAGCGCCTCGATCATCTCGTCGGTCGACTGGTCCCGTTTGGTGACGTACATCCCCCACACCATCGGGTAGTTGGAAAGCTCGTACCACTCGCGCCCGATGTCCATCGTAAAGGGCTCGGGCTGGAGCGAGGGCACGTTGGGGCCGACCAGCAGTGCCGCGTCCTCCTCCGTATCAAGCAGGGCCCGTGGGGGCCGGCCGTCGTAGGGGACGAACGTGGGGTCGACCTGATAGTGTTCGTGCAGGATGATCCGGGTGGCGATGCGCTCCTGCGCGACACGCCGGTCGTAGGCGATCGTCTCCGGAAAGTCATGCAGCCCTCCCTGCCAGACGAGCCGTGCGTACGGGTACCGCCACGAGACCATCCCCACACTCGGAAGCACGTCGATGGCGTTGCTCGCCTGCAGGGCGAGCATCGTGGGCATCAGGGCCACGTCGACCTCGTCCTCGACCAGCATCGCCGCACACTGTTCGGGACGATGCCGCGTAATCCGAAATGGATTTTCAACGGCACCGGACGTAAAGCCCGACGCCAAAAACTCAGCGGGCGGATAGTCCCAAATTGCGAGATCCATGGGGACGCAAAACGAGTCCGAAGTCTACGAGCAGGAGGACGCGTGCAGGCGCTTCGCAGCCCGCGACTAGTTCCCCCGAATCTGCTCCTGAATCCGGGCGTCCTTACCCGACAGGCCACGGAGGTACGAGAGCTTCGACCGGTTCACGGACCCGCGACGGACGACGTCAATCTGCGCCACGCGCGGGGAGTGGACTGGGAAAATGCGCTCGACGCCCACGCCTTCGGACACCTTGCGGACCGTGAACGTCTCGTTTGGCCCAGAGCCGCGACGCGCGAGGCATACCCCCTCGAACTGCTGGATGCGCTCCTTCTCGCCCTCAACCACTCGAAGATGAACGTTTACCGTATCGCCGGAGTCAAAGTCCGGCACGTCGTCGCGAAGCTGCGTCGCCTCGACGACGCTCATAAGATCAGTAGCCATGTCACTATTGCGTTGTTGGGTGGAACAAACAATGGTCGGTCAATGCCAGGGGCGTGCACTTATTGCGAGGACGCCCCGGTCGAATCGTTGGGGTCTGGAAGGAGGTCTGGCCGGCGGTCGCGGGTTTTCTCGAGCCGCTTCTCGTCTCGCCAGCGGGCAACGGCCTGATGGTCTCCGGACCGGAGGACGGATGGCACCTTTTGCCCCCGAAACTCCGCCGGCCGTGTGTACACCGGCGCGCCCAGAAGCCCATCCTGAAACGCATCCGTGAGGGCCGAGGAGCTGTCGCCCAGTGCGCCCGGCACAAGGCGGACCACCGCGTCGACCAGCACTAGTGCCGGCAGCTCTCCGCCGCTGAGAACCACGTCGCCAATTGACAGCTCACGCGTGACGAGGGCATCTCGAACCCGCTGGTCGATGCCCTTGTAGTGCCCCGCAATCAGAATCAGATGGCTCTCCATTGAGAGGCGGTTGGCCATCGACTGGTCGAGTTCCTCCCCATCGGGCGTGAGATAGATGATGTCGTCCGCCTTTCCGGCCGCCTCTTCGATCGCCTCCACGGCCCGAAACAGCGGCTCCGGCTTTAGCACCATGCCGGCGCCCCCACCGAACGGGCGATCATCAATCTGACGATGCTTATCGGTCGCATGCTCCCGGAGGTTGTGAACCTGGAGGGTGGCCACGTCCGACTCCTGTGCCCGCTTCAAGATGCTGTGCTGCAGGGGCTCCTCCACGAGCGACGGGAGGGCCGTTACAATGTCAATGCGAATGTGCCCAGGCATGCCGGTAAACAACGGTCGTCAAAGTGTGCCGCGGACTGCAGTGCCCTACGCGTCCATCAGTCCATCGATGGGGCGCACGACAATTCGCTCCGCTTCTTCGTCGATCTCGACAATAAAGTCGTCTATGGCCGGAATCATTGCTTCCGTGTCGTCGGGGGCCCGAACCACGAAGAGATCCTGTGCGGGCATCTCCATGAAGTTGACGACGGTGCCCTGTGCCGCCCCCTCCTCCGTCACGACGGTCCAGCCGACCAGGTCGTCGGCAAAAAGCTCGTCGTCGTCCAGTCCCAGGGCCTCTTCCGTGGCGAACACGTCCATCTTGGCGACCGTCTCGGCGTCGTCCCGGTCCGCAATGCCATCGAGCCCCAAAATCACCGTGGTGCCCCGTTTCGTCTTCTGGTAGCGGACCGAAACGATGTCGTGCCGGACGACGCGACGCGGGTGCGGCCCCACAAAAACTGTAGGCAGCACCTCAAATCGCGCCGGATTGTCAGTCGCGGACGGATCAATCTTGAGCTCTCCATCCAGCCCATGGGGGCGGAAGATGAACCCCACCTTCACAAGGTCGGTCGGCGGGACGTCCGTGAAGTCGGGACTCGGGTCCGTCGAATCGTCGGGCGCAGAAGCCATTGGGGGAGACATAGGGGGAGGAATCAGGGGACCCGCTCAAGACTACTCGTCCTCAGGCTCCTCTTCGTCGTCGGCGTCGGCCGACGCGTCCGTATCTTCCTCCTCATCCGCAGCGGCCTCCGGCTCGTCCGCCTCGGGGGCGGCGTCTTCATCTTCCTCCGCCTCGGCGTCTTCGGCCGCCGTCTCCTCCTGCACGTCCGACAGCGGAGTGGCCTGGGCGCGCAGGCGGGCTTCTTCGTCGATCTCTTCGGCCCGTTCGCGCTCGCGCTCCAAGGGGTCTTTGCCGCGTGTGCCCACGGCAATCTTCACCTCCTCGTCCTGCTCGGCTATGCGCTCGCGGAACTCCTCGACGGCCGATTCAATCTCGTCCGGCGACTCGCCCTTCTTCTTCAGGTGGTGATGAAGCAGGAGGCCCCGGCGACGCAGAATGGACCGTACCGTGTCACTCGGCTGCGCCCCATTTTCGAGCCAGTAGAGGGCCCGGTCTTCCTCCAGGTGCACCTCGGCAGGTTCACGGAGCGGGAAGTAGCGACCGATGTCCTCGATGTAGCGGCCGTCCCGCGCGTTGCGCTGGTCGGCGGCGACAATCGAATAGACCGGAATCTTTTTGCGCCCAATGCGGCGCAGTCGAAGCTTAACAGACACGTGTTCGTTCGGGTGTGTTCAGTTCAACAATCGTGAAAGGTGTACAAGCAATCGTACCAATGGGTCTCAGTCTAGCGTGGGCTGCGACTCTGGCCGCCACCGCCCCCGGTAATCTTATCCATGAGGCTTGAGATGTCTACATCCTGCCCCTTGCTCGTCATCTTCTGCATCGTCTTCATCATGTCCTTCATCTCCTCAAACTGGCTGACCAGCTGATTCACGTCGCGAACCTCGTTGCCGCTCCCCCGGGCGATACGGCGCCGACGGGTGCCGTTCAGAATGTCGGGGTGGGCCCGCTCTTCCGGGGTCATCGACTGGATGATTGCCTCGATGTGCGTAAAGGCTTCTTCGTCGATGTCGAGGTCGCTGATCTTGTTGCCAACCCCCGGGATCATGCCCATGAGCTCTTTAATCGAGCCCATTTTCTGAATGCGCTGGAGCTGGTCATAGAAGTCCTGGAGATCGAACTCCTCGGAGCGGATTTTCTCCTGCAGGCGCTCGGCCTCCTGCTCGTCGTACTGCTCCTGGGCGCGCTCCACGAACGAGACCACGTCGCCCATGCCTAGGATGCGCTGGGCCATGCGGTCCGGGTAGAACGGCGTGAGCGCATCAAGCTTCTCCCCGGTGGAGGCAAACTTGATCGGCTTGTTGACCACCGTCCGGATCGAGAGCGCCGCCCCGCCGCGCGTGTCCCCGTCCAGCTTGGACAAGACAACCCCGTCGTAGTCGATGCGCTCGTTGAACTCCTTGGCCGTGTTCACTGCGTCCTGCCCCGTCATGCTGTCGACGACGAACAGGGTTTCGTTCGGCTCCACCGTCGTCTTGATGTCCTCCACTTCCTGCATCATCGACTCGTCGATGTGCATGCGTCCCGCCGTGTCGATGATGACGATGTCGCGGGCCGTGTTCTGAGCCTCCGTGACGGCCTCGTCGGCGACGCGCACGGCGTCCTCGACGATCTCGCCGTCTTCTTCGACCGAATACGCGGGCACATTCACCTGGTCGGCCAGCGTCTTGAGCTGGTCGACGGCGGCCGGCCGGTACACGTCCGACGCAGCCAGGA
Organism: Salinibacter grassmerensis; assembly: GCF_947077765.1. NCBI lineage: Bacteria > Pseudomonadati > Rhodothermota > Rhodothermia > Rhodothermales > Salinibacteraceae > Salinibacter > Salinibacter grassmerensis. The sequence continues at coordinate 78,282 of NZ_CAMTTF010000009.1, forward strand.
GCGGCGCATGCCCTTCCTTGCGGAAATGGCGGGCCAGCTTGGCGCAGAAGGTCGTCTTCCCGGAGCCCTGCAGGCCAGCGACGAGGATCACGGTGGGCGGCGTTTCCGCCATCGCAACCCCCTCGTGCTCGCCACCCAGCACCTGAGTCAGCTCATCATGCATGATCTTCGTCAGCTGCTCCCCCGGGGTGACCGAGGTGAGAACATCCTCTCCCGTAGCCGCCTCCTTGACGTTCGCAGTGAACTCCTTCGCAACCTGGTAATTGACGTCCGCGTTCAGCAACGCACGACGGATCTCCCGCATCGTCTCGGCGACGTTCACCTCGTCGATGCGGCCCTGGCCCGTGACGGACTGCAGGGCGCCCTCGAGTTTTTGGGACAATCCTTCAAACATGATGGTGTGCGTTAACTCGTCTCGCCAATGTTGGGACCCGCCGCCGAGAGAAGCAGAACAGCGGGGCGGGTTGTCAAGCCAATGCCTAGTGCCAAATTTGCATCAGAGATTGGTCCCCTGAATTCTTGACTCAACCGGTCCCTATACGGGTTGGACGCCACGATTCGATCCATTCCTGAAGGGGTGTTCATCCATAATTCGCCACCCCATCTTCGGGACGCGGAGGCCTCTGTAACAATCCCCTCGCGGCGTCCGCTACACCGCACCCAAAAACAGGGATCGTTTTTAGATGGCAGCGCGTAGCTTTACACAAGATCTTGACCGAATCAATCGCTGGCCTTTTTCGACCATTGACGGGCTCGATGGGCACCCAAACCAAAGCCTCATGGCGCCGCCAGTTTCGGACCTATCGGCGTTCGCTGTCGGCCCGATCGTATCATGCCCGCAGCAGCCTGATCGTGCACCGGGCCTTGACCACGGCGGCTGCGGCCTCGGCACGCGTCGTGCACGTGTACTGGCCGATCACGACCCAACGCGAAGTAGACACGCGTCCCCTCATCGCATTGCTTCGAGGCCGGGACGTGGAGGTAGTGCTGCCGGTCGTCACGAGCTTCGAGGCGGATACCCCCACGCTGGAGCATCGCCGGTACGACGGGCCGGGATCACTGACGCCCAACCGGTGGGACATTCGAGAGCCTGAGAACACAAAACGGGTCCTCCCAGACGTGATTGACGTGGTGTTCGTTCCGGCCCTCGGCGTTGGCCGAAATGGACACCGGATCGGCCACGGGTCGGGATACTACGACGCGTTCCTCCAGTCGGTCACCTGTCCGCGCGTCGCACTGACGTACGAAGCCTGCCTGGTTCCCTCCCTGCCAAACGCCTCGCACGACGTGCCGGTGACCACGATCGTTACCGAACAACAGGTTCTCGCCCCGTAGGCGCATCTCACAGGCCTTCCCTCACAACGACTTCTCTGACATGTCTTCTCAACACTCCCGGTCTCGACGCTCCTCCGACACGACCGACGGGTCTTTTGAGCAGCCATCGGCCTTCGAGGTGGGCGAAACCACGCTCGACCTGGACGACATCTCCGAGGAGGAGTTGGACACCCTGTACTTCAAGGACGACACGGACGAGGCGGGCCTCTTCAGCCTACCCACCGTGACCGGGCTGACGCTGATCCTGGCCGGGACCATTTACCTGCTAAGCGAGCTTGGGGCGTGGACCGGCCTGGCCTTTTCCAGCCTCATCCTCCCCTGGCTGGTGGGAATCGGGGTCATCCTGCTCGGGTTCGGCCTTCTGACGTGGCGATCGTCGGGTGGAGACGACGACGCCGACTCCACGACGACCAAAAAGAAGGCAGTGGAGGCGAACACCGGGCAGACGAAGGTGGTGGAGGAGCCGAAAAAGTCAAGCAGCAAGAAGTTGACGCGCTCCCGCACCGACAAGAAGCTGTTCGGCGTGTGCGGCGGGATTGCGGAGTACCTGAGCCTGGATTCCACCCTCGTCCGCATCGCGTTCGTCGTTGGGGTGATTGGATCCGGGGGGCCGTTCGTGTTTGGCTACTTCGCCCTGGCCTTCATTATGCCAAAGGAGTCTCCTCTTACCCCGGAGGAACGACTCTCGATCATCCGGGACGAGGTGGACGAGTCGTAGCAGTGTCCGCTCACGCGCCCGCTGCTGCCTCCACGGGGTTGGGACGGGTCCCCGCGAGGGCCTCTTGAATCGACGCCGGATCGAGGTAGTCCTGAATCGCGGCGTTCACCTCGTCCAGCGTCAGCGCCCGAATCTCCTCCGGAAAGTCGTCGAGGTAGGCGACGTCGAAGCCCCGCTCGGCATTGGTCAAGATGGACTGGGCGAGGCGTTGGGTGGTAGCGAGGCCGACAGAGTACGAGCCGGTGATCGTCGTCTTCTTCGCGTCGAGTTCCTCTGCCGTCGCCCCGTCCGCGACAAACTCACGGATAACGTCCTTCGTCGCCGCGATGCCCTCGTCCAGGGTGTCGTGGCTAAGGGTGACGCTCGTCTGCCACGACCCGGCGTAGCGGGTGCTCACCCCAGACAGGCTCGACCGGATGCTGTAGGTAAGGCCCATCTCATCGCGGACGGTGGACATGAGACGCGCCGCAAAATTGCCCCCGAGGATGTAGTTGCCGACGTAGAATGCGGGGTAATCGTCATGGTCCCGTCGGATGGGCACCGCATGGCCGAGGCGCACATCCACGTTCGACTTGTCCGGCATCGGAACGGTGGTGCGGCCGACCTCCGCGGACACCGCGTCGGTGTCGTGGGTGGCCGGGGTATCGTGCGGCGCCCATCCGGAGAACGTCTCGTCGACGACCGAGGCGACTTCGTCGTGCTGAAGGTCCCCCACCACGGCGAGGGTCCACTCGTTGGCCCCGAAGTGGGCCTCGTGGTAGTCCCGCACGTCCTGTACCGTGAGGCCCTGCAGCCACTCCAGCACCGTTTCCGGGGCGGGCGAGTAGTTCGGGTGCCCTTCTGGGAAAAGGCGCTGCGAGAGGGCCGTGGAGGCCTGTGCCGACGTCTTCTCCATGCGGCGCTGCAGGTCGGCGGCCACCTGAGCCCGGGCCTTCCGAAATTCCTCGGGGTCGAACGCCGGGGCCCGCAGCATCTCGGCCGCGACCTCCAACACCCGCGGAAGGTCGTCCACCAGCGCCCGGCCGGACATTTCCACGAACAGGCCGTCGCTCGACAGGTCCAGCTTGGCGCCGCACGCTTCTAGCACGCGGGCCAGCGCAAAGCGGTCGCGGTGCTCCGTGCCTTTGTCGAGCAGGGACACCGTGAGTTGCTGGCGCAGCGCATCCCCCGCGGCGAGGTCCGGGTTCGTTACAAACGACCCCCGGAAGGAGACCACGTCGTCCACCGGCGTACGGAGCGTCAGAAGCCGTCCGGGGCCGGCCGTGCGGTCTTGAATGCGGGGGGCAAGATCTGGATCGGGGTGGGGAGGCGTGGAGGTGGAGTCGGACATGGACGGAGTGATCGGTGAAGGGCAGTGGGCGCGGAGACAAGACGGCGTCCCAAATGGAGAGGCCAGAATGAGGGGCTATCAGGATGTGGGGACGTACCGGCCGATGGTGACGCCGTCACTGGTCAGGTACGTCTGGGCAACGCGCTGGATGTCTTCCGCGGTGACGTCATTGAGGCGGTCGAGGTACTGGGTGTACAGCTTCCAGTCGCCCGCCGCGAGGGCTTCGTTGAGCTGCGAGGCGACGCGCATCGGCCCGTCGCGGTCGAACGCAATTTGGGCACGGAGCTGGTTGCGCGCCCGGTCGAGCTCCTCCTGTGTGACGCCGTTTTCCTGTACGTCCTCGATCGTCTCGTGGATGGCGTCCTCGACCGTCTGGTGGTCCTGGTCAGGGGCGAGGTACGCAAACACCGAGAAGAGGCCGGGGTCGCGGAGCCGGAAATTGATGCCGAAGACATCGCTGGTGAGGCCGCGGTCGGTGCAGCGCCGGAAGAGGCGACTGCCCTTGCCCGACGCCAGAACGCGCGCCAGCACATCGAGCACGTCGGAGTCGGCCTCCAGCGCCGGGGGGGACTTGAACCCCATGAGGACCGCGCCGAGCTGGCCGTCCTGTTGCACCGTCACGCGGCGGGGGCCGGACTGCTCCGGCTCTTCGGTGGTGACCTGCGGAATCTCGCGCGGGGCCGGGTCAATGTCCCCAAAGTGATCGGCCACCTCGGCCAGCGTCTCGCCACGGTCAAACTGACCGACGATCGAGAGCGTCGCGTTGTTGGGCCAGTAGAACGTGTCGTAGTACTCGCGCAGCCCATCGGGCGTGATGCGCTCGATGTCGCTCTTCCACCCAATTGTGGGGTGGTGGTAGGGGTGCGCCACGAACGCCGCCCCCCACACCTCGTCGAACAGGCGCGACACCGGATCATTCTGATTCCGGTCCCGCTCGTTCAGAATGACGGTGCGCTCATCCTCCACGTCGTCGGCGTCAATCAGCGCCCCCCGCATCCGGTCGGCCTCGATGTCGAGGGCGAGCGGCAGGTGCTCGGTGGGGAGCATCTCGTAGTAGTTGGTACGGTCGAGCCAGGTGGACGCATTCACCTTGGCCCCCACGGCCTGGAGCGTTTCGAAGATTGAGGTGCCCTTCCGCTTGTGGTACCGCTCGGTGCCCTTAAACATGAGGTGCTCCAGCATGTGGGTCGCCCCGGTGTGCCCCGTGCGCTCGTTGCGGCTTCCCACGTGGTAGGTCACCATCGAGGTCGCCACTTGCGCCCCGTCCTGGGGCAGCAGGAGAATACGGAGGTCGTTGTCGGTGAGGCGGTAGCACTCGATGCCGTCCGACGCCTCCTGAAAGTCGACGGCGGCGGGAAGATCACGGGGGGGAGCGGGGACAGTTTCGGTCATACGTATGGTGGGGCGGGAACGGAATGCGGTCGGGGGAAGACAAATCGGGTTCGTGACCAGAATGCACAGAATGCGTCGATTGTCCTCGCGCATCCCGTGTCACGAATTGCGCTGAGGCTCAGTGTGCTTCGAGCCAGTTGTCGCCGGAGTCCATGTCGACGACCACGGGCACGTCGTCGAGGGGCAAGGCCTCGCGCATCTCGTCGTCGATCAGGGTCTGTACGGCCTCCAGCTCGTCCGGGGGCACCTCGAAGACGAGTTCATCGTGCACCTGCAACAGCATCTGCGTCGCCCAGTCGTCATGGGCGAGCCGGTCGTGGATGCGGTTCATCGCGATCTTGATCATGTCCGCCTGCGTGCCCTGAATGGGCATGTTCACCGCCACCCGCTCGGCGGCACTGCGCGCGTTGCTGTTCGAGCTGTCGATGTCGGGCAGGTAGCGACGGCGCCCCAGAAGCGTCTCTGCGTAGCCCTTGTCCTGGGCCTTCTCCACCAGCTCGTTCAGGAGCTGCGAGACCCCAGGGTACGACTTCCGGTACTGCTTGATGATGTCCTGCGCCTCATCGACCGGCATGCGCATCCGCTGGGCAAGGCCCCACGGCGAGATGCCGTACGGAATGCCGTAGTTCACCTCCTTTGCCTTGCTGCGCTGCTCGGGCGTCACGTCCTCAGGGTCGATGCCGTACACCCGGGCCGCGGCGTCGGTGTGAATGTCGCCCCCATCCTGAAAGGTCTCCTTCATGGGTTCGTCTCCACTCATGGCGGCGAGGATGCGCAGTTCGATCTGTGCGTAGTCGGCCGAGAGCAGGGCCCACCCGTCCTTCGGCACAAAGGCGCGCCGGACCTGCCGGCCCATCTCGGTGCGGATGGGAATATTTTGGAGGTTCGGATCGCTCGACGAGAGCCGTCCCGTGGCCGTACGGGTCTGGTTGAAGCTGGTGTGCAGACGCTCCGTCTCGGGGTGGACAAGCTCGCCGAGGCTGTCGAGGTACGTGCTCTTGAGCTTGTACGTTGAACGCCAGTCCAGGACGAGCCCTGGAATTTCGTGCTCGGTGGAGAGCTCTTGCAGCACGCTCTCCTTGGTCGACGGCTTGCCGGTCGGCGTCTTGGAGACGACCGGAAGATCGAGCTTCTCGAACAGAATTTCGCCGAGCTGCTGGGTGGAGTTGATGTTGAACTCTTCCCCGGCGAGCTCGAACACTTCATCTTCGATGCCGCTGAGGCGCTCTTCCAGCCCGGCCAAGATGTCGTCGAGCACGTCCGTGTCGAGGCGAATGCCGGTGTGCTCCATCGTGGCGAGCACGTGCACGAGCGGAAACTCGATGTCGTGGGCCACGTCGAGCACGTTTCCCTCGTCCAATTGCGCCTCCAGCTCGTCCGCCAGGCGGTACGAAATGTCGGCGTCCTCGCAGGCGTAGGGGGCGGCCGTCTCCACGTCCACCTCGCGCATCGAGTCCCGGTCGGTGTCATCCCCAATCAGGTCCGCAATCGGAACCATCTTGTAGTTGAGGACCGACCGCGCCACGTCGTCCAGGTTGTGGTTCTCCTCGGGGGCCACCAGGTAGTGAGCCACCATCGTGTCGAACAGCGTCCCGCTCACCTCGACGCCGTGCTGCTTCAGCAGGAGCAGGTCGTATTTCAGATTGTGTCCGAGCTTTTCGGTCTCACGCTCCAGCACCGGCCGCAGCACGTCGAGGACCGTATCGGTCGGGGTGTCGTCGGGGAGGGGGGTCGGGACGTAGGTGGCCGTCTCCGCCTCAGAGCTGAAGGACAGGCCCACGAGGCCCGCCGTCATGGGGTCTCGGGAGGTCGCCTCCGCATCGAACGCATAGCGGGTCTCGTCCGCGAGCCGATCGGCGAAGTCACGGAGCTCCTCCTCCGTCCGGACGACGTCGTAGTCGACGGACTCCGGATCGAGCTCTTGAACCTTCTCGTAGGGGCCGAAGTCAAATTGCAGGTCCGGATCGTCCTCATCCGTCTCGTCCTCGAACCCGTCCTCCCCTTCGATGCCGAGACGGTCGCCGAAGGAATCAAACTCCAGCTCCTGAAAGAGGGACGTGAGCTTCTCCTCGTCCAGCTCGCGCCGCTGGAGCTCGTGCCAGTCGAGGCCCACGTCCAACTCGGTGCGGATGCGAACAAGTCGCTTGCTGAGGCGCGCCTCCTCGGCGTGCTCCTGCATGCCCTCTCGTGCCCGCTTTCCGCTCAGGTCGTCGGCGTGGTCGATGAGGTTTTCTACGGAGTCGTACTCCCGCAAAAGCTTCTGGGCGGTCTTCTCCCCGATGCCGTACACGCCTGGCACGTTGTCACTGCTGTCGCCCATCAGGGCCAGCATGTCGACAAATTGGGCCGGATCCAGGCCGTATTCCTCCCGAAAGGTGTCTCCGGTCTTAATTTCGAAGTCCTGGTCTCCCTTGGCCGGCTTATAGATCGAGACCTTGTCGCTGAGCAGCTGCTTGAAGTCCTTGTCGGGCGACACGATGACCACGTCCGCGTCGTCCGCCTCGGCCTGTTTTGCGAGCGCACCAATCACGTCGTCGGCCTCCACGCCCGGCTCTTCCAGCACCGGAATGTCGAGCCCCTTCACGATCTCCTTGATGTAGGGGATGTTCTCCAGCAGTTCTTCCGGCGGCGGATCCCGGTTGGCCTTGTAGTCGTCGTACATCTCTTTCCGGAAGGTGTCCTCCTCCCCCTCGTCGAACACCACCGCGGCGTGCTCGATGTCGTGGTCCTCGATCAATTTGAGCAGGGAGTTCGTGAACCCGTACGCCGCGGAGGTATTCTGCCCCTTCGAGTTGATGAGGGGCCTGCTGATGAAGATATAGTGCGCCCGGTAGGCCAACGACATCGCGTCGATGAGGTACAGAGCATTGTCATCCGGGGCGGCATCGGGGGCGGACATTCGGGGTGGTGCAGACTGGCGGGAGAAACGATGCGACAGGGCCGAGTTGCCATGATCCAAATGAGGCGAGTGACAACGACCGCTCCCTCTAATGTCCGGCGAGAGGACGAGGTTCAAGGATGCCCTTGTAGCACTCGTGCGTTTCTCATTGTTGCTGAATTCTTCCAAGCCGGTGCCCGGCCGGATCTACCGACGGCCGAGGATGGTATGTTCAGCGGCGACCGCCAATCTCTCTTCCCCCCGAATTTTCTGTACACGATGAGGCTTCTTCTCTTCGACATCGACGGGACCCTTGTTCGGGTGAATGGGCGTGGCCGTGAGGCCGTCAACGCCGCCCTGTCGTCGCTCATGGACCAGCCGATTTCCGCGGACGGCGTGACGTTTTCCGGCCGGACGGACCCGGCCATCGTCGAGGCGGTGCTGACGCACAACGGCCTGTCCGCGACCGACGCCATGATCGAGGACGTGATTTCGACGTACGTGGAGACTATGCGGGACGTCCTTACGCCGGCCGACGTGGAGGTCCTGCCGGGGGTCTCGGACCTACTGACCAAGCTGGACACCCACCCGGACGTACACCTCGGACTGGTCACGGGGAACGTCGAGCCCATCGCGTACGAGAAGCTGTCCACGCACGGCCTGGACGAGTATTTCCCTGTTGGGGCCTTCGGCAGCGACCACGCGGAGCGGAACCGCTTGCCGGAACTGGCCACCCGACGGGCCGCCGACCACACGGGCCACGCCTTCCGCACCCACGAGCACGCCGTCGTCGTCGGCGACACAGCGCATGACATCGAGTGTGCGCGGGCCGCCGGCGCACAGGCGGTGGCGGTCTGCACCGGTCGCTACGGACGAAACGACTTGTCACAACACGACCCCGATCTGCTGTTCGATTCTCTTCCGGGACCGGCTGCCTTTCTCCGTCAGACGCTGTCGGACTGAACCGGGGCCGTGCCTTCACTCGACATCGTGGGCTTTCGGGAGCCAGACCGTAATTCGCGTCCCCTCCCCCTTTTCGGTCTCCACATCGATGGTGCCCTCCATCTGCATGGTGGTCTCCTTCGTCACCGCAAGCCCGATGCCGGTGCCCTGATACTCGCGCGAAAATCCTTCTGAGGCCTGCCGAAACGGCTCAAAGAGTCCCTCAGCGGTTTCGGGATCCATGCCGATCCCCGTGTCTTCGACCTCGAAGGCAACGGAGCGCCCCTCACGGTACGTCCGGATCCACACACGCCCGCCCTCCTCGGTGTATTTGACGGCGTTGGAAAGGAGGTTTCGCGCCAGGATTTGAACGCCTCCCTCGTCGGCCTCGGCCCATGCCTCTTCTGTCTCCAAGTGGAGAAGGACCTCTTTTTCCTCGGCCCGCGGCCGGAGCTCTTCGGCAACGGCCCCCGCTTCCTCAACCAGATCGACCGGGTGGGCTTCTAGCTTCATCTCCCCGGCTTCCAGCTTGGAGAGATTCAACACCCCCTCCAGGGTCTCCAGCAGGCGCTTCCCGCTCTGCTCGATCAATTCGGCGTACCTCTGCAGCGGACTGTCGTCCGGCAGGTCGAGTTCTTTGGCCTCGGCATTGGTCGCCTCGGCAAATCCGATAATCGAGGTGAGCGGCGTGCGGATCTCATGGCTCATGTTAGCGAGCATCGACGACTTGAGTCGGCTCGCCTTCTCCGCCTCCTGCTTTGCCTCACGGAGGGCCCGCTCGCGCCGCTTCCGTTCTGTGATGTCCTGAATCGTCCCCCGGATGCGCACCACCTCTCCGTCCTCCCACTGCGGCTCCCCACGGATGCGCGCCCACCGGAGCCCCTGGCCGGCTTTCAGCCGCACTTCCAGGTCCGACGACGTGCCCTCGTGGAGGGCCGTGCGCAGTGCCTCTCGGACGCGGGACTGGTCTTCCGGATGGTAATACTTCACCGCCTCTCTCGGATTCGGATCCGCGTCGTAGGGAAACCCGAGAATCTCGTACGCCTTCTTCGTCCAGTTTCCTTCGTCGGCCCGCACGTCGTACTCCCAGGCCCCGACGTCCGCAATCTCTTGTGCACGGTCGAAGAGATCATTCTGTCGCTCCAGGTTCTCCTGGCGTCGATGCTGCTCGGTGATGTTGCGTGTGGTCCCCACGATCTGGCGCACATTCCCCTCGACGACCACAGGGGCAATGCGGGTCTTCCAGTACGTCGCCCGCTCCCCCAGCGGGATGGTCTCCTCGTACAAAAAGGCCTCTTGGTGCCGCACACACTGCCGACACTTCTCCATCATGAAGTGCCCGATGTCTCCTCCAAACACCTCCCATGGAGAGCGCCCACGAACCTCCGCTTCGGTGTAGCCAAACTGTTGCTCGTAGACGGGATTCACACGCCGATACTTGAACGTCCGCCCGTCCTCCCCCTCGTGCACGTCGAGAAGAAAAAGGGCATCCTGGGCATTCTGAAAAAGCGTTTCGGACTGTCGAAGGCGCCGTTCTCGCTCCTGCCGCTCGGTAATGTCTTGAGAAACCGCGAGTCCGGAGGGGACGTCGCCTTCTTCCCCCCGAATTGGAAGCGTCTGTACGCGGTAGCGCTGCCCTTCGTATTCTTGTTCGTAGACACACTTTTCCCCGTTCAACGCGCGCCGGAAGTGCCTGACGTGTTCCTGGGCGATCTCATCGGGAAACAGGTCATGCGGGGTCTTGCCTTCGACCTCCGACCGGGAGAGTCCTGCGCTCTCCAGCCCCTGCCCCCCGGCAAGCCGAAATCGGAGGTCTTCGTCGAAAAGGAACACCCCCCCGTCCGGAAAATTTTCGACCAGCGTCTGGTATCGTTCCTTTACCACCTGGAGGGTCTTCTCGCGCCGCACCCGATCCGTGATGTCACGCAGGTGAAAGACAGCCTCCCGGCTTTTTTCCTCCGTCTGGAGGGGGGCCCCGCTTACCGATAGAACCCGTTGGGTGCCATCGGGCCATTGGATTGAGAACTCCGCGTCGCAGACCGACCCATCCGTCCCCAAGACACGGTGGAACGGGACCTCCTCCTTCGACATGGTCTCTTCCCCGAACGGCGTCAGGGTCCACTCCAACTCCCCATACGTCCGACCAAGGAGTTCATCTTCACTGCTCCGGAGGACCTCTTTCACTCGCCCATTCGCCTGGACAAAGGTCCCCTCCTGATCGAGGCGAACGATCGCCCCTGGACTGGTCTCCACGAGGCGGTCCAGGAGATCGCGCTGTTGTCGAATCGTCATCCGGCCCCGGAGGGAAAAACTGACCGTGAGCCCCACAACGAACATGATTGCGAGCAAGACCGAGGGCTTTAGTTCCGGGGCAGGGGTCAGGAGCAGCCCTCCAGCCGTGGCCAGGCCCCCAAACCCGAGGAACCAGAGAACCGGCCGCAATGACTGAGCGCCGAGTTCAATGACGACCCCGATGGAGGCGTACACGAGCAAGAGGGCAAGCCCATACTCGCTTTCGAAGTCGTTTGCGGTGGCGATGGCCGTAACCCAGATCATCTGGAGATACATCAGCCCCCACACCAGCGGCACGTAATGGCGTCGGATCCACATGGAGGCGTAGGACAGCAGGAAAAGCCCTCCGAACAGGCCCGACAGGCCGAGATACGCCCACATGGGACTCGCCGACTCAAGCCCAGACAGCCGATAGAGAATGCTGAGGGACGTAATCAGGAACGCCCCGAGGAGACTCATCAGACGATAGAGCTGGATGCGATCCCCCTCATCGGACGAGAACGCTCCGTCGTCGGGGCGAAGCAGCGAAGAAAACGTCAGGACAAGCCGAACCATGTCGTTCTCGAAAGAGAGGATGACGCTCTCAACAGCCGGAGTGTTTATTCCACTTTTTAGCGACTGTATAGAAAAGGTATGATTGCTTAACTTATCTCCTCTTTTGGATAATGTTTAAACGTGAGGAGAAGTTCTTTTCGATATCGGTTTCTGCGCTGCCCTGACCCCGACAGTTGGTTGTCGGGATTCTCCACCAGCACGATCGTCGCCCCACTTGACTTCTCGCTGAAATGACCGGTGAGGATCATCTGCCTGATGGCTTCTTCTTCCCCCGAGCCCCCTGCCCGCTAGGGCGATCGACCATGGCCCGTCCTCCCCCACTGCGATCTTGATGAAATGAGTCTGGGATCTGCGCATCCCCATCGGAGTTTGCTGTTGCGACGCCCCCAGAACGGTCGCCCCAAGGGTCTTCTGAGGGGTGTTCTCCCGCCCCACAGGGGAATGCAGAAGATTCCCGCGCAGATTCCTGCGCACGATCTTACGGCAAATTTGCCGGGAACGTGCTAGCATTTTCTCTTCTCCACCTACATCTTGATCGACGCACAAGACTAATTCCTCCTCATTGTCCGACCGCCGGCCGACCAATGCGTCTCGCTGTTTTTGCCTCCGGGGAAGGGACGAACTTTCAGGCCATCCTCGACGCGGTCAGCGGTGGCGCCCTGCCGGCCGAGGTGGCGTGTTGTATCAGCAACACCCCGGACGCCGGAGCGCTTGAACGGGCGGAGCAGCACGACGTCCCAACAGAAGTGATCCCGCCTGCGTCGTTCGAAAATCCTGAGACCTTCGGGCGAGCATTGCTCGACTCCCTGGCCGCACAGGATGTGACCTTCGTCGCACTCGCGGGGTACATGCAAAAGATTCCACCGAGCGTGGTCGACGCGTACCGGGGGGCCATGACGAACATCCACCCGGCCCTCCTCCCCGCCTTCGGTGGCCAGGGCATGTACGGAATGCACGTCCACCACGCTGTGCTCGACTACGGCGTCCACTGGACTGGGGCCACCGTGCACCTCGTGGACGAGGAGTACGACCACGGCCCCATCGTGCTGCAGGAACCAGTCCCCGTCTACGCCAACGACACCCCTGAGGCTCTCGCCGATCGAGTTCGCAAGGTGGAGCATCGCCTCTACCCGGAGGCCCTCCGCCTCTTCGCCGAGAACCGGGTGCACCAGAACGACCGTGCGATCGAATTCGACGATCCCGGCCACCCCCGCCGCTCCCCCACTGACTCGGAATAAATTCCTCTCCCCCCTTCGCATGCCCACTGACGTCCCTTCGCCCGTTCGCCGCGCCCTCCTCTCCGTTTACGACAAGACCGGCATCGCCGATTTCGCGCGGCGGCTCCGGGCACTCGACGTAGAACTTATTTCAACCGGTGGAACCGCCGAGGCGCTCCGCGACGCCGGCGTTTCGGTTACCGATGTGGCCGACGTGACGGGTGTGCCCGAGGTGCTGGAGGGGCGCGTCAAAACCCTCCACCCGGCCATTCACGCCGGCATCCTCGCCCGCCGCTCACGTGAGGACGACATGGCGGCGCTAGACGAGCACGACTACGCCCCCATCGACCTCGTCGTCGGCAACCTCTATCCCTTCTCCGAAGCGGTTCAGGATCCAGACGCCGACCCGGAGACGGTCATGGAGTACGTCGACATCGGCGGCCCGACGATGCTGCGCGCCGCCGCCAAAAATCACTTTGACGTCGGTGTGGTCTCGGCACCCGACCAGTACGCCGCCGTCGCCGACGAGCTGGAGCAGAACGACGGGCACCTGTCCGCCCCCACGCGTCGGGACCTCGCCGAGGCGGCCTTTGCCCACACCTCCGCCTACGACCAGGACATCGACGCGCACCTGTCGCGTTCCTCCGGATCAGATGCGGACGGCGACACCGAGCCTCCACAGACCTACGACGCCTCGTTGCCGCAGGCCCAATCCCTCCGGTACGGCGAGAATCCACACCAGCAGGGCGCCCTCTACGGCGATCCGTCCGCGTTCTACGAAAAGCTGCACGGCAGAGCCCTTTCCTACAACAACCTGCTCGACACGAGCAGCGCCCTCGCGCTCATCGACGAGTTTCGCGACGCAGGGCCCACCTGTGCCATCCTCAAGCATACCAATCCCAGCGGCGTCGCCACCGCCGACACCCTTGAGGACGCGTGGCACCAGGCCTTCGCCACCGACACCCAGTCTCCCTACGGCGGCATCGTCGTCGTGAACGAGGCCCTCGACCGGGCCACCGCGGAGGCCATCGACGAGATCTTTACCGAAATCGTCATTGCACCCGAGTTTGAGCCCGGCGTGCTCGAGTTTCTCACAGAGCAAGACCGGCGCCGCGTTGTTCGTGCCACGCAGCCTGCTCGAGGCAGCGACCGGCTGGACGTCCGCTCCGTGCTAGGCGGGCTGCTGGTGCAGACGCGCGATCCTGTGCTGCCCCCCGCCGCCACCGCCCAAAACGACTGGGAGGCCCCAACTGCCCGCGCCCCCTCCGACGATGAGCGCGCCGACCTCGACTTTGCCTGGCGCGTCGCCAAGCACGTAAAAAGCAACGCGATCGTCTACGCCCGCGACCAGGCCACCCTCGGCGTCGGGGCCGGGCAGATGAGTCGCATCGACGCCTCCGAACTCGCGGTGTTTAAGGCCGAGAAGTCGGAACTTGACCTGACCGGTTCCGTGGTAGCGTCAGACGCGTTTTTCCCGTTCGCCGATGGCCTAGAGGCCGCCGCAGACGAAGGAGCACGCGCGGCCATCCAGCCCGGCGGATCCATCCGCGACGACGAAGTCATCGAGGCCGCCGACGCCCACGACGTGGCCATGATCCTTACCGGCCAGCGTCACTTTCGGCACTGAGTGCACGCCGGCGGTCGGGTCTCCGGCACGGCCGTCGGTCACGCGTCCTCGCCAGGGGTGGGCCCTTCTCGACCGCCGCCCCTCCAGTCTCTGCCCAACCGGCCGGTGCAGCCACAACACGTCTCTTCCCCCTCCGGCCCTCATCCGTACAGAACAATCGATGTTTTTCAACCTCTCTCAGGACGTCGCCATCGACCTCGGGACGGCGAACACCCTCGTGTACATTCGTGGTGAGGGCATCGTCCTCAACGAGCCGAGCATCGTCGTGGTCGATTCCGATACGAACGAGGTGCAGGAGATCGGCCACGAGGCCCTCCAGATGCACGAGCGTACCCATCAGGACATCGAGACGATCTGGCCGCTGCGGGACGGCGTCATCGCCGACTTCAAGGTTGCCGAGGAGATGATCCAGGGCCTCCTCCGAAAGGTGAAGAACAACTGGCTCACCTCCATCCGGAGCATGGTCGTGTGCGTCCCCAGTGGCATCACGGAGGTTGAAAAGCGCGCCGTGCGGGACTCCGCCGAGCACGCCGGCGCCCGGAAGGTCAACCTCGTGTCTGAACCGATGGCGGCGGCCGTTGGCATTGGGCTCGACATCCAGGAGGCCGTGGGCAACATGGTCGTGGACATCGGCGGCGGAACGACCGAGATCGCGGTAATTGCCCTCTCCGGTATTGTGCTGGACGAATCGCTCCGGGTCGGAGGGGCCGAGCTCGACAAGGCGATCGTGCAGTACTTCAAGCGCAACCACAACCTTCTCATCGGCTCCCGGACTGCCGAGCGCATCAAATGTGAGGTTGGCAGCGCGATCGAGCTCGATACAGAGCTGGACCTGTCCGTGAAGGGACGTGATCTCGTCAGCGGGATCCCCAAGGTGCGCACGATCTCTTCAGTCAATGTGCGCGAGGCCCTCCACGACAACCTCGAACAGATCAGCGCCGCGGTCCTTCGCACGCTCGAGCGCACCCCCCCAGAGCTCGGGGCGGACGTGCTGGAACGCGGCATCATGATGACCGGTGGCGGGGCCCTCCTCAAGGGCATCGACCAGATGCTCCGCGACCGCGTAGAACTTCCCGTGTACGTCGCCGAGGACCCCTTGAAGGCCGTGGTGCGGGGCACCGGCGAGGTGCTGGAGAACCTCGAAAGCTACGAGCGCGTCCTCACCTGAGACGGCGCGATGTGCTCTGTCGGCGCCCCTTTGGACCCGATGCTCCCTTCCCCCCATGGCGTCTCAGAATCGCCCCGCCGATTGGCTTCTTCTGGGCGCCGTTCTTCTGGTGGCGGCGACCCTCATGCTGACTCAGAACCAGCCCCTGGTGCGTTCCCTGCGGGCCCAGGCCATGGGGTGGACCGCCCAGGTCGAGAGCACCTTCGCGTGGATGGGCCGTTATTTCCGCGTCCTCGAACGCAATGACGAGCTGCGGCGTGAAAACATTCAGCTCTCCAGCCAGGTCGCCCGCACCCGCGACGTCCGTCAGCGCAATGAAGAGTTGCGGCGCCTGCTAAACCTCACGGACACGACCGACGCCCGCCTTCGCCCGGCCCGCATCGTCACGAAGGACATTTTCCAGAAGGACAACTTCCTCGTCCTCAATGTCGGCACCGCCGACGGCGTGGCGGAAGGAATGCCGGTCGTTCACGAACAGGGCATTGTCGGCACCGTCGTCCTGACCAACGAGCACTATGCCCGGGTCATGCCCATTCTCAACACGGACTTCCGGGTGCCGGGCACGGTCCTCCCGCTTCGAGCCGAAGGCATTGTCCGCTGGGATGGCGAGCGCCTCGACCGGCTTCAACTCGACCACGTCGTCAAAACCGAGCCCGTAGAGACGGGCCAGCGCGTGGTGACCAGTGGGCACAGCAGCATCTTCCCCCCGGGGCGCCGCATTGGGACCATCGACTCCGTCGCCGCCCCCGCTGGCCGAAGTGAGCTCGACATTTTCCTTCGTCCCGCCGTTCCTCTCTACAAGATCGGCCACGCGGTCGTTATTCTGCGGGAGCCTTCCCCTGCGCAACAGGCACTCGAAGACCCGCCCACGCGGTAGCGCCGTCCTCCACGACGCCGCCGCGTGTGAATGCGATGGGTCCTCGGACGCAGGCCCACCGACGCCACGGCTAAAGTTTGGCGAAAAACGCGGTGCATGAGGTTCTGGCCAGTCAGTCTCGAACCGCCCCTCGCGCGAGTCGTACATGTAGGGTACAACTTTACAGCCTGTGACTCCCTCGCAGGACACGTCCTTTCTTACTGCGATGCCCCCTTGCTCGTACATGACCGCCGACACCGACTCCCCACACGCAACGACCGTCCTTGGCGTCCGCCACAACGGGCAGATTGCCCTCGGATCGGACGGCCAGGCCACCATGAATGAGACGGTCGTCAAGCACAAGGCCGAGAAGGTTCGATCGTTGTACGACGGAGAGATTCTGGCCGGGTTTGCCGGGTCCACCGCCGACGCCTTTACCCTGTTTGAGCGCTTCGAAGAGAAGCTTCAGGAATACGGTGGGAACGTTGCCCGGGCGGCCGTGGAGCTGGCGAAAGAGTGGCGCACCGATAAGTATCTTCGCCGCCTGGAGGCCCTACTGGCCGTGGCCTCGCCCGGGGAGCTACTCTTGATCAGCGGGGCGGGCGACGTCATCGAGCCCGACGACGACATCATCGCGATTGGGTCTGGGGGCTCGTTCGCCCTTGCCGCGAGCCGCGCCCTTCTCCAAAACGCCCAGGGGCTCACCGCGCGCGACATCGTCGAGAATGGCCTCTCAATCGCTGCGGATATTTGCATCTATACGAATCACAACCGCACCATCCGCGACATTGAGGCCGATTCGGACTAGCGGCAACCATCAACTGTTGTATTTTCTTGGGGGCTTTACTCGTGAATGACTGCCCCCGAGGCGCCCACATTATATTCTTTTAGATCAAGGACACACTTGTCTATGTCCTACGATTCTCCGACCGACGGCGTCCCGCCCCGACAGGCCGCCATGTTTGTCGATTACGACAACCTCTACACCATCTTGAAGTCCCAGAGCGAGCGGGACCGGTCGACCAGCGCGTACGCGGAGGAAATCTTTGAAGAGGTCCGCCGCTACCTCGAAGAGGGGGACGATACGCCCACCATTTACGGCCGCGCCTACGGGACTTTCGACACGCTGCTCGACGAGAAAGACGCACAGGTTCCTTCTTCCCTGCACCGCGAAGGCATCAATCCGATCCACGTGCCCGCGGGCATGCAGGACAACACCTCTGAAGTCCGGCTCACGCTCGACGTCACCCAGGCCCTGACGCAGCGCTCGGACCTTCAAACGGTGGTCATCGTCACGGGAAATCGCCCCTACCTTCCCCTCGTCCGCTGGATTCGGGAGCAGGGCTGTCGCCCCCTGGTGGCCGCCGTCAACCCTCCGCAGACGGCAGACACGCCGTCGTTCGCCGAGGACAGCCGGTACCTCGATGCCCGCAATCTCCTCAGTGAGGAGTCGCGGGAGGACCTGTTGGCGAACGCCCCCACCAGCGGGTCCGCTTACACCCGCGCCCAGACGCCCGACACCCCACCCCCTCAGCAGTTCCAGTCGCTCGACAACCCCGCGGCACAGCGGGCCATCAAGATTACAGAGGAGCACTTTGGGCAGTACGACGAGGTGTACCTGACGCCCCTGCTCCGCAAGCTGTCCGACCTCATGGGGCCGGACGAGGACCCCAAATCGCTCGTGAGCGAACTGGAGGCCGCCGGGGCCGCGCGTCTGGAGAAGCGAAACGGCTACCCGTACAACTACACGGTCCTCATTGTCAACGACGAGCATCCCGACGTCCAAGACCTTGACGAGACGGCCGACCACTCCTCTTCGACCGCATCGGAGTCCTCCGGCGACAGCGCCGAAAGCGGACCTTCCGGTTCGGGCCGCAACGACGACGGAGACGGCTCCGCCGACGCATACGACATGGACGAGGCCGTCCCGTCGCCAACCGCCCCAGCCTCTACCGTCGCGGGCGAAAACGGAGACGAAACGTCGTCCCGCACAGACGCTGAGGAGTGAGACGACCGCCTTTCCCCCCTAGTATCCTTCCGATCACCGCTGAGTCCGATCCTGTATGCCTGACGTCACCCAGCACGTTGAAGATCTCACCCCCCGCCAGATCGTCGACGAGCTCGACAACTACATCATCGGGCAGGACGACGCCAAGAAGAACGTGGCGATTGCCCTCCGCAACCGCTGGCGCCGCCAAAACGCGCCGAAGGACATGCGGGACGAGATCGTACCCAACAACATCATCATGATCGGCCCCACCGGCGTGGGCAAAACCGAAATCGCCCGCCGTCTGGCCCGCCTCGCCCGAGCCCCCTTTATCAAGGTTGAGGCCTCCAAGTTTACGGAGGTCGGCTACGTGGGGCGCGACGTGGACAGCATGATCCGCGACCTTACCGACATCGCGGTCAACATGGTGGAGAAGGAGCACAGGGAGGAGGTGCAGGACCGGGCGCGGGAGCTGGCCGAGGAGCGCATCCTAGACATTCTCATTCCCCCCGACGAGGATACGCAGTCTCAGGCCGGCGGCGACGGGGCCTCCGACGAGCCGGGCTTCACGGTGCGCGACACGGACGAGGACGAGTCGGAGGGCGAGCAGACGAGCCTCCGGGAGCGCACCCGCGAGAAATTTCGGGACAAGCTGGAGCGGGGCGACCTCGACGACCGGGAGATTGAGATTGAGGTGACGTCCGACTCGCAGTCGATGATGCAGATGTTCGGCCCCATGGGCATGGAGGAGATGGGCGTCAACCTGGAGGAGCTCTTCGGCAGCCTCGGGGGCGGACAGAAGCGCAAGACGCGGCGCGTGACCGTAGAAGAGGCCCGCGAGATCCTCACGCAGGAGGAGGCGCAGAAGCTGATCGACATGGATCAGGTGAAGGAGGACGCCCTGGAACGGGTCCAGCAGGCCGGCATCGTGTTCGTCGACGAGATTGACAAGGTGGCCTCCGGCACCCGAACCCGCGACGAGGGCGGCCAGGGCGCCGGCGTGTCACGCCAGGGCGTGCAGCGGGACCTCCTCCCGATCGTGGAGGGCTCCACCGTCACTACCAAGCACGGCATGGTGGAGACCGACCACATTCTCTTCGTCGCCAGTGGGGCCTTCCACGCCTCCAAGCCGAGCGATCTCATTCCCGAGCTGCAGGGCCGATTTCCCATTCGGGTGGAGCTCAACAACCTCGACGAGGACGACTTCTACGAGATCCTCACGAAGCCCAAGAATGCGCTCGTCAAGCAGTACCGCGCCCTCTTCCGCTCCGAAGACGTCACGATTGAGTTTGAGAAAGAAGGGGTCAGCGAGCTCGCGCGAATCGCCGCCGAGGTGAACGCCGACGTAGAGAACATTGGTGCGCGGCGCCTCCACACGGTACTGACGACGCTTCTGGAGGACCTTCTCTTCGATGTCCCTGAGGAAATCCCGCCCGGCTCCAAGATCACCATCGACGCCGACATGGTGCGGGACCGCTTGAGCTCGATCGCGTCGAGCCGTGATCTCAGCCAGTACATTTTGTAATCTGCGGCCGTAGCTGGTTCGCCCCACCATGTCGGAGGCCGATCATTCTGCAACCATTCTCCACCCTGCCAGCGGGGCCCTTATCTTGGGGCTCGACTGGCTCCTGTTTTCGGAGAATGCAGTTACACTCGGGCTCTCTACGTTCCTCGTCGCAGCCATCGGGTTCGTCGTCGCCGGTTTCAGCGTCGGCATTGTCCAGCGTCGCTACGGGACGGACGGGGTGGGAATCGCAGTTTTGAAGGGTCTCTTGGCCGGCATCACGGTGGGCATCCCCCTCCCCGTGGCCGGCACGGCAGTGGGCGGCGGCGTTGTCGCCCTCAGCGGACTCAACGCGGTCTGGCGCTCCTCATCCGAGAACCTCCCTTCGTCTCGCGGAGACGATACCTGACAGTTCCACGCCCCCCGGCCGCGTCGACCTACCGGGATGACTGTGCTGGGGGCTCCGTGGTAACCTCTTCGATCAAAGCGCGGTATGCCGCTCGTACTTCCGAGTCTTCGTAGAGGTCGTTGTGCCCCCCGCCGTCTACGATAACGAGCCGACGGCTCTCGCTCGCTGCTTCGGTGTGTAGGCGCCGGGCCATAGCCGGGTTCGTGACCTGGTCCTCACTGCCCCCGACCACAAGCAGGGGCACGTCGAGGGACCGAACCCGCTCCAAGTTGTCATCCTGCTGCAGGGCTGGATCCACCTCGACGCCGAGGAACAGCCGGACGTACCATGGAAAGAGGTAGCTCTTCCAGTCGTCGACATTGGTGGCGGGATTTTCGAGCACGACCCCACCCACCGTGCGCTCGGACGCGACGTGCGTGGCGAGGAAAGTGCCCAGCGAGTGCCCCCAGACCAGAAGTTGGTCCGGCGAGACCCCCGGACGCGCGACCAGGGAGTCGTAGACCGCGAGCGCATCGTTGCGGACGTTCATGGCACCAGGCGTGCCGTCGCTCCGCCCGTACCCACGGTAGTCCCAAAGAAATGCGTTCACCGGGGGGCGCGTCAGGGCGCGCAAATACCCCTGAGACTGGACGAGATAAAACCCGTTGCCCCCAAAGAACAGGACGGTTGTCTCGGCATCGGCCTGTGTGAGGTGCCAGGCATTGACCGAGGCGCTATCCGAAACCGGAATGTCGCGGACCGAAAGGTCAACATCGTCAACAGAAAACGACTCGGGCGTCACCGACGGCTTCGGCTGGAAGACCGTCTCTTCGTCGATCGTGATCGCGGAGCATCCCGCAAGTACGACCGACAAAACCAGCAAAAATACTGTGGAGCGCATAGATTGGGAGACTCAATGCGGGAGCAAGAGCAGTGGTGCGCCGAATGTCAAGCCTCCGGAGTGGGTCCCCTTCGATGCAACCCCGCCGTAACTCTTTCCGGCTACACCGGATCGTACCATGGATTCTCCGCCGGCGTCTCCGTCCCGGCGTGCACGTCGCCGTAGCATAGGTAGTTGTCCGCTCCTGCTTGGATATTCGCCACTTCCTCGTCCGTCAGCGACCGCACAACCTCGGCGGGCTGACCAAGGACAAGCGACCGGGGCGGGATCCGGGTCCCCTTCGTCACGAGCGCCTGGGCCCCCACGATGCTGTGACGACCGATCACGGCGTGGTCCAGAATCGTTGCCCCCATGCCGACCAGCACCTCGTCTTCGACGGTGCACCCGTGCACGATGGCCCCATGTCCGATTGTAACCCGCGCGCCGATGTCGGTCGGCGCCGTGCCGTGCGTGACGTGGACGACCGTGTGGTCCTGCACGTTGGTTTCGGGCCCCACGCGGATCCAGTTCACGTCCCCTCGCAGGGTGCAGTGATGCCAGATGCTCGCGTCACGCCCCAGGGTGACGTCCCCGATGAGGACCGCCGTGTCCGCGATGTAGTTCGTATCGTCGTGCGTGGGCTCGATGCCCAGGAAAGACTTGATCATGGTCTGGCTGAGGAAGATGTTTTGGAAAGACTTCGAAGCCGCACTTCACTGTGGGTCCACTCCACCACGCTGCTCTCTTCGCCCATGACTGCCCCCTCCGACTCGTACATCTCGCGTCGCCCGTACGTGACGACGGGACTGGCCGTTGCGGGAGTGCTCTTGCTTGTCGTCGCAACGCAGTTAGTCGAGGTTCTGTTTACCGTTTTCGCCGGCATTCTACTGGCGGTGTTTCTCGCGGGGGTGACCCAGGAGCTGACCGAAGACACGATCCTCCCTCGCCCCCTTGCACTTGCCCTCACACTGGTCGGACTGGTGGGCATACTCATCGGCCTCTGGGCCCTGGCGGGCCCCGACATTTCCGAACAGGCCAGTGCCCTGGCGACCCTCTTGCCGGACGCCGCCGAGCGCCTCGCCGCCCGCGCCCGCGCTGCCGTTCAGCAGTACGGCTGGATGCAACGGTATGTGGATCCCAGCCAGCTTTTGCCTCCAGTCTCCAGCGTCCTGGGTCGCGTGACGAACGTATTTCGGGACACCCTCAACCTTCTCGTCAACGGCTTTATCATCCTTTTTATTGGCATCTACGGCGGGGCAGCCCCGCAGTCATACCTCAACGGCGTGGTTCAGATGGTTCCTCCATCCTCGCGCCCTCGGGCCCGAGAAGTTCTCTCCGCGCTTGGGCGGGCCCTGCGCTGGTGGCTCACCGGCCGGCTGATTCTCATGCTGATCGTCGGGGTGCTGACGGCTGTCGGATTGCGGATGGTCGGCATCCCGTCCCCCATCGCCCTCGGGCTTCTTGCCGCCCTCTTTTCCTTCGTACCTTATTTAGGGCCCGTCCTGTCTGTACTGCCCGCCCTGCTCGTTGCCTCCCTGATCGGTCCCACGGAGGTGCTCTACGTCATTCTGGTCTACGGGACGGTGCAGTTGCTGGAGAGCTATCTCATTTCTCCACTCGTGCAGCAGCAGGCCGTCCATATCCCACCCGCCACCGTCATCACGGCCCAGTTTATCGGGGGCGTGAGCGCCGGGGCCGGAGGGGTGCTTCTTGCCACCCCCTTCGCCATCGTTGTGATCGTACTCGTGCAGACGCTCTACGTGGAGGACGTACTGGGCGACGAGGTCTCGCTTCTGGGCGAGCACTGAGCGGGATCGGCCCCCTGCTGCGCTACCGGCCAGCCGAGGCCCACACCGGAGTCGTTCCGAGTTCGACCCCGAAGGCCACCCCGAGCAGCCCGTACGCAACCAGGGTGACCAGGACGACAAACGCGAGGTTGAGCCAGATGCCGGCCCGGCTCATTTCGGGGATGGAGAGCAGTCCGCTTCCGTAAACGATGGCGTTCGGCGGGGTGGCCACCGGAAGCATGAACGCACTGCTCGCACCGAGGGCGGCCGGCACCGTGAGCAGGAACGGATTCTCCCCGAACCCCACCGCTACCGCTCCCAGAATGGGCAAAAACGCCGCTGTGGTGGCCGTGTTGCTGGTAATTTCAGTAAGCAGGACGATCAGGGCCACCGCCCCCAGCACCACGAGGAGCGTGGGCCATCCGCGAAGGGCATTCACCCCTCCCCCAATCCAGGCGGCCAGCCCGGTGTCACTGATGGCGGACGCCAGACTGAGCCCCCCGCCGAACAGCAGGAGCACGCCCCACGGGAGCGCCTCGGCGTCCTCCCAGACGAGGAGCGCGCGCTCTTCGGTCCCGGCCGGCAGGGCGAAGAGCAAGAGCCCGGCCCCAATCGCAATTCCGGCGTCAGAAAGCCCCGGAAGCAGGTCGGCAAGGAGGGGGCGCGTCATCCACAGGGCCGCGGTCAACGCGAAGACCGCGGCCACCCGCCCTTCCGCCGTCGTCATGCGTCCCAGCTTCTCCCACTCGGCGTCGATGACCCGAGTGCCCCCGGGCAGCCGATCCAGTTCAATGGGATAGACCCACGTGAGCACGACGTATACGAGCGGCAGTGCCACAGCCACGAGCGGCAGGCCGACGACCATCCACTGGGCAAAGCCGACCTCCACACCGTACGTCTCGGAGAAAAAGCCCGCGAGCAACGCATTCGGGGGCGTGCCGATGAGGGTCCCCATGCCGCCGATATTGCAGGCGTACGCGATCCCGAGCAAAAGCACGATCGGAAAGTGCGGCGGCATCGTTTCGCCTCGGGCCTCCAGCTGATCCCGAACGAAGTCGATGATCGAGACCCCAATCGGCAGCATCATGAGCGCCGTCGCCGTGTTGCTTACCCACATGCTCAGAAGGGCCGATGCGAGGAGAAATCCGACCACGATCGACCGGGGCTTTGTCCCAACTCCCTGTACGATTCCGAGTGCCACACGGCGATGCAACCGCCACCGCTGCATCGCTTGTGCCAACAGGAAGCCCCCTAGAAAAAGAAAGATGAGGGGATTGGCGTACGGGGTGGCGGCGCCCCCGATGTCGGTGATTCCCAACGGGGGAAACGCGACGAGGGGCACCAGGGCGGTCGCCGAAATCGGAAGGGCCTCCGTGATCCACCAGACGGCCATCAGCACCCCCACCGCGGCGGTACGCCATCCCGCCGGGTCGAGACCCTCGGGGCCCGGCACCGTCAATAGGACGATGCACAGGAGCGGGCCGCCCACGAGACCCACCTGCTGACGGAACGGTGTGGAATCGAAGGCCATGGCCGGGAGTAAAGAGCCAACGCCGGGCAGCAGTGGACGTGCAGCCGGGCCCTTCGACACGGGCACGGCTCTAGAGTCGAAAATAAAATCCCTCAGACGCACCAAGCGTCCGAGGGATAATTTTCTACGGAGCTGACGGGCGGACTCGAACCGCCAGCCTGCGCATTACAAGTGCGCTGCTCTACCAGTTGAGCTACGTCAGCAGGCATGGGCCAATTCTCAATCACCAGCACCAACTGTTCGTGTGGCACCGAGTTTCAACCAGTCAGCGAGTTCCGGGGGAGGCCTCGTCGTCGGATCCGGTCGTCTCTGCGCTGCCCTGCCGCTGCCAGTACCACCGCACGCCCAGCCCGACCGCAACCAGGACCAAGATCGTCGCCATGATGCGCCCGTAGGCTCGGAGGTAGGTCACGACGAGGTCCCAGTTTTCCCCCACGGCGTACCCGGCATAACTGATAAGCCCCGTCCACACCAGCGCGCTCACTGTGCACCACCAGGCCGTACGGACCACCTCCATCCGAAACATGCCC
The DNA here is from genome assembly GCF_947077765.1 of Salinibacter grassmerensis. NCBI lineage: Bacteria > Pseudomonadati > Rhodothermota > Rhodothermia > Rhodothermales > Salinibacteraceae > Salinibacter > Salinibacter grassmerensis. The sequence goes on from NZ_CAMTTF010000009.1 coordinate 103,199, forward strand.
GCCGTCAGGGAAATCACCGACCGGGCCCCGCTTAAAAACCGATTGGCCGCGATGACGCCGTAGCCGTACTGGTGAATCCAGCGCCGCGCACGGTCGAACCCCTCTCGGGGCAGCCACTGCAGACGATTGGGGTTCAAGACCGAACGCCCGAGCGTGTACCCGACGGCATACATCGTCATGAAGCCCAGTGCCCCCCCGATCGTGGAGAGGAGAATCACAATGCCGAGGTGCAACTGCCCAAGGCCCGCCATGTACCCCCCGAAGACCACGACCATGTCGCCCGGGATGGGGGGCAACACGTTCTCGCCGTACGCGATCACGAGCAGCGTGACGTACGCCCAGATCGGCGAGAGCGCCTCCATCCAGGCAAAAAAGTTGGAGAATCCGTCGAGCATACCCGGCAACAGTGCGCTCAAGTCGGTATCAGAATTCCCTCCTCACACGGGCTGGAGTGAGCAAACGGCCTGTGCCGCCACGCCTTCCTCCCGTCCCACGAAGCCGATCCCTTCCGTCGTGGTCGCCTTCACGGACACCCCATCACGGGGAAAAGAGAGCGCATCGGCGACGTTTGCACGCATCTCATCGACGTGGGGGCGCAGCTTCGGGCGCTCCAGAAGGACCGTCACGTCGACATTGTGGGGATCATAGCCGGCGTTCTGGACCTGCTGCGCGACCTGCCGGAGCAGGGCTTGACTGTCGGCCCCCTTCCATTCAGCGTCGGTGTCCGGAAAGTGAGCCCCGATGTCTCCGAGCGCAGCGGCCCCGAGCAGGGCGTCGGCCACCGCGTGCAGGAGAACATCCGCGTCCGAATGGCCCGCGAGGCCCTGATCGTGCGGCACCTGTACCCCGCCCAGAATCAGGGGGCGATCCTCAACCAGGCGATGCACGTCGTACCCAAAACCGATGCGCATGAGATGTCCTCAACTACGGAAAGCAACGCTACGTCGACGCCGACGACGACAGATCAAACCGTTCGGGGGCGTCTTTCCAGGTCGGCCACAGCGCTCGGGCGAGCGCCCAGTCGTCGGGGGTCGTAATCTTGAAGTTGCGCCGACTCCCCGGCACCGGAAGCACCTCGTGATCCAGCCGCTGCACGAGGGCCACGTCGTCGGTCGCTGTCTCGTCCCCTGATGATGCGCGACGGTGCGCGTGCTCAAGCCACTCGCGGCGGAAGCCCTGCGGCGTCTGCATCCGGTAGAGGCCGTCCCGCGAGATCGTGTCGCCGAGACTGTCGGCATCCCCACGGCGGAGCGTGTCGGCCACCGGCACGGCCAGCGACGCCGCCCCGTCGGCGCGGACGGCCTGGACGACGGCCTGCACCTGCGCCGCCGTCACGAACGGGCGGGCCGCGTCGTGCACGAGCACCGTGGTGACGGGATCGGGCACCGCCCGGAGGGCGTGTCGGACGGAAGATTGCCGATTGTCGCCGCCCCCCACGACGGCCGTCAGTACACTGAGGCCCTCTGCCTGTAGGCGATCGGTGACGCCCGTGACCCGGGTTTCGGGGGCCGCCACCACGGCGTGTCCCACAGCCGGGTGCTGCTCAAACGACAGGAGCACCTGCACCAGCACTGGATGCTCACCAAGGGCTCGAAACTGCTTGGGCTGTCCCCCCAGACGGCGCCCCCTCCCCGCCGCCGGGATCAGAACGGCCACTTCGTCCGAACGGGCACGGGCATCAGCAGCATCCATGCGAAACCGGGGCCACGTGCGAGAAGGCAGGTGATTCTCGAGGCTCCGGGGCGCCTACTTGATAAAGATCGCGTCCCCGAACGCAAAGAGTCGGTACTCCTCCTCGAAGGCCTCTTCGTAGGCCTCAAAAAGGAAGTCATATCCCGCAAACGCCGCGCCCATCATCATGAGCATGCTCTCCGGGCGGTGGAAATTCGTGATCATCCGCTCCACGATCTTGAACTCGTACTCCGGATACACGAAGAGGTCCGTCCAACTGTGGTCCGGCTTCACCGTCTCGTCGGCCGAGAGGCTCGACTCGAGGGCCCGTACGGCGGTCGTGCCGCTGGCCGTGACGGTATTCTCGTCGGACGCCAGGGCGCGGTTCACGGCCTCGGCGGTCTCTTCCGGGATGTGGTACTCCTCCGAGTCCGTGCGGTGCTTGGAGAGGTCCTCTACATCAACCGGCTCGGACTTCTTCCGGCCGATGTGCAGGGTAATGGGCACCACATTCACGCCCTTCTCCTTCAGGCGCTCCAGCACGTCCTCAGTAAAGTGGAGGGTCGACTTCGGGGCGGCCACTGCCCCTCGCTCCTCGGCGAAAATGGTCTGGTACCGGTCCCGGTCCTCCTTCTCCACGTCCCGGTCGATGTAGGGAGGGAGCGGCATCTCGCCGATGTCGCGGATTTTCTGGTACAGCGCCTCGTTCACGTCGTCGAACGAAAAGCGGATTGTCCGGCCGCGCGAGGTCGTGTTGTCGATCACCTCCGCGATCAGGTCGTCGTCGAAGTAGAGTTTGTTGCCGATGCGAATCTTCCGGGCCGGGTCGACCTCTACGTCCCAGAGCCGACTCTCCGGGTTCAACTCACGAAGCAGGAAGACCCGGATGTCGGCCCCGGTCTTTTTCTTCTGGCCGTACAGGCGTGCCGGATACACCTTCGTGTCGTTTACGACGAGCACGTCCCCCTCCGAGAAGTACTCCGGGAGGTCGCGGAATTGTTTGTCGTGGTTGATGTCGTGCGACTCCCGATCCAACACCATCATCCGGGACGAGTCGGGGGGGTCGGCCGGATATTCTGCGACGAGTTCTTCGGGGACGTCGTAGCTGAATTCCGAGCGTTTCATATACGGTCGTCGGTCGGGCAACGGGTGAGTTGAACAAACGCGAGGGCCCACGAATGATGTCCGCGGGCAAACCAAAGTGAGGATGATTCAGGTACCAGCCCTACTACACTCTCGGTCGGGCCAAGTTGATCCCACTCCACGCGGGCTTTCTATGCGGGGGTGGGGTCGGACGCGTGCAGCCATTGGCGCTCCCAGTCCGCGACGGGCGGCTCTGGACGGAATGCCTCGGGGTGGAGCACCGACGCAAGCACCTCAATGGCCCGGTAGAGGCGCGGGCCCGGACGGTTGAAGTACGCGTTGCCGTCGAGCAGGGCGACGCGCTGGTCCTCGACCGCAGACATCGCGTCCCAGCCGGGACGGTCGGTCAGGTAGTGCAGATCGCGCCGCGTTTCGTCGACGGTGAAGCCGCAAGGCATGAGGGCCAGGACGTCCGGGTCCGCCTCTCGAACCTCCTCCCACTCGACCGGCGAGGTGGGATTCCCGGCGGTGCCGATGAGGGGGCGTCCCCCTGCCATCTCCACCACGTCGGGCATCCAGTGGCCCGCCACCATGAGCGGCTCCAACCACTCGACGCAGGCCACAGAGGGAAGCGATTGCGGGTTGGTGGAGCGGTCCACGCCGATCTGGTCACGCAGCACGCGGAGGCCGGTTTCGAGATTGGCAATGACTTCCATCGCCCCCTCAAGGGCCTCCATGGCACGGGCGAGGCGAAGCGCCTCGTCAAGCACCTCTTTCAGCGTCTGCGGCCGCATCGAGACGACCTCGGGGCTGCCCCCAGCCCACTCTCCAAGTTGCGCTTCCAGCTCCGGCAGGCTCACCGCGCACACTTCACACTGATCCTGCGTCACAATCAGGTCGGGCTCCAGGTCCCGCAGCCGCTCCAGGTCCACGTCGTAGAGACTGAGCCCGTTCTGCAGTTGCCCCTGCACCGCGTCGTCGATGGCGGCGGAGTCGCCATCGGACTCGTAGGTCGGGGCCGTCACGACGGGCACGTCCTGCACGCTCTCCGGATAATCACACTCGTGGGAGCGCCCGACGAGTTGGTCCTTTTCTCCGAAGACACAGATCCACTCGGTCGCGGCCGGCAGTAGCGAGACGATGCGCATGGCAAAGCGTGGGGGCTGTGGAGGGGTGCGCGGCGATGGGGGCCTCGAATCGCCTCCGACCTACTGGATCGGCGGGCGGCGGCTGTGAATGTTGGTCTCCTGCTGCACGGCGTGGGCCAGCGTGAGCGCGTGCTGGTCCCTGTACAGGGGCGCCACGAAGCTGATGCTGCCCGGCTGCCGGCGGGCGTCCGGGCCCTCGTCCACCGGGCGCAGGGCATTGGGAAGACACACGCACGGGTGCCCCGTCAGGTTCGTGATGCCGAGGGTCCCGCCACCGAAACTGGGGCTCACCAGCACGTCGAGGTCCTGCATGACCGCGTGGGCCTGTTCCATGAGGTCCGCCCGCAGCCGATCCATCTGGACGTGCTCCACCGCCGGGACGAAACGGGCGGTGCGGAAGACGTTCGGCCACGTGTTCTCGCCTTGCCGGACCAGGTCGTCGACGCCGCCTGTGCGCGTCAGTTCATCGAACGCCGCGGCCGCCTCCACGTCGAGCGTATTCAGGAGCGCCCCCACGGGGACGTCGACGTCCCACGACACCGGCTCCAGATCCACGCCGAGCCCCCGGAGAACATCGAGCGTCTTCTGGTCGGCGGACTGGTTGTCGTAGTCTTCCTCGAACGCCTCTTGCAGATACCCCACGCGCAAGGACGCGGCGGAGCGTTCCGCGTCAAACGGAAACGGCACGTCCACCGAGGCGGGATCCTCCGGGTCGGCCCCCCGGATCGCGTCGTAGACGTGTGCGCAGTCGAGCGCCGAGCGGGCGATGGGACCAAGCTTGTCCATGGTCCACGAGAGCGCCATGGCCCCACCCCGTCCCACCGCTCCGAAGGTGGGGCGGTGACCCGTGACGCCACACCGGGTGGACGGCGACACGATGGAGCCGAGCGTCTCGGACCCAATTGCGAACGGCACGCAGCCCGCCGAGACCGCCGCGGCCGGCCCCGCCGACGAGCCGCTGGAGCCTTGGTCCAGGTTCCAGGGGTTCTTGGTGGTGGCGTCGTACCACACGTCTCCCCACGCCAGTGCACCCAGCGACAGCTTGGCCACGAGGACGGCGCCGGCTTCGTCGAGCCGCTCGATGACAGTTGCCGTCTCGTCGATTGTCTGGTTCTTGTACGGCTCCGCCCCCCATGTTGTCTTCGTGCCCTCCACGGCCAGCAGGTCCTTGGCCCCGTACGGCACGCCATGGAGGGGGCCGCGCCACGTGCCCGCGTCTAGCTCGTCGTCGGCCTGGCGGGCCGCCGCCAGGGCGCGCTCCTCGGTGTACGAGATGACCGTGTGCAGCCGATCGTCGTACCGACGGAGGCGCTGCAGGGCCAGCTCGGTCAGCTCCACGCTGGTCACCTTGCGGGCGCGGAGCAGATGGGCCAATTCCGCGATGGAGGCAAAGGCCAATTCCTCGTCGGAGGACGGGCGGTCGATCGGGGGGAGAGGGGCCTCTGCCCCGTCCGCGGACGGCGACACCTCCGGAATTTCCGCCCCGCCGCGCCGCGGGTCGAAGGTTGTGGCTGGGGCCCGTGCATTGGGCAGCTCATGCGCCCGCATCGCCTCGTACTGCTCGAGGTTCTCGTTCAGGTTCTCAACCAGGAGTTCCCGCTCCTCGCCGGTGAGGGAGAGCCCAGCGATCGATTCCGCGGCCGCAACGTGTTCGGTCGTGATGGGGGACTCGTCCTCCTCTTCGGCCACCTGTGCGTACAGGGCACCGGGGAAAAGGCCGCTCAGCCCCACCGCCGAGCAGGCATCCAAAAACTGGCGTCGATCAATAGACATGGCACGTCCAAAGCAGAAGACAGATCGTGAACGAGATTCATGTAATCAGCCTGGCCCCAATCGTCTGTGAACAAGCCATTCATACGGTAACCACCCACAGATCGAATCTCCATCCGTAGTTGCAACAAGATACAAGCCTTTCATCAGTTTTCTCTTGTCCGGCCCATTGTACCCACGGGGAAGCAAACGTACGACAGCGCGGGCGTCCCGATCGGGCGACGAGAACGTCTATTCTGGGACTACGTCTTCATTCTCGGACGTCCGGTCGTCCCGTTTTTTCTCAACGTGCTCCCCCACTTCTTGAAAACGCTCGTCCATCTCTTCCCCCACTCGCTGCTTGATCTCGTCGGTCATTTCTTCGGCCACTTGCTTCTCGACCTCCGCGGTGACCTCTTCGGGAACCGCGTCCTCGGCCTCCTCGGCCACCGCGCCTTCGACTTTCTTGGCGACCGCCTCTTCTACCTCGTCCGGCATGGTGTCCTTGATCTCTTCGGCCACGGCGTCTTCCACTTCGCCCGGCATCGTGTCTTCGATCTCATCGGCCACCACCTCTTCGGCCTCGGCCGCCACCTCCTCGTGCAGGATGCGCTCATAGACGCTCATGTTCTCCCACACCCGCAGGAAATAGCCCAGCACGAGGCCACTCTGGAAGGCCGCCACCAGCGGATTCATCCCGACGAAGAGCAGGTAGCCGAAGCCCACGGCAAACCCGAGGCCATAGATCAGGTCGATGTAGAACTGCGTTTGGCGCCCACGTAGCTGCATAGGGTACTCGTGCGTCTGGTTGCAATTTCTCGGATCGGCAATGAGGGCTCACCCTCCTATGGGAAGCAGCCAAAAGGTGAGGTACGACCCGCCCGTCGCCAGCAGGGGGACGACGTTCTGCATGAGCACGACCCGTACGCTCGTCCCGGGGTCAAAGAGGTCCGACCGGACTGGATCCGTGTCTTGCGATGACTCTCGGGGTCCGGACCGCGGGCGCACGGTCCCGACCGTGTCGTCGTCCCTCCGCGCCAGGGCGCCCACCGACACCTGTGGAGACACATCTCCACGCACGGCCTCGGCCACCGACACAGCCTGGGTGGAGCGCCCCCAGCCAAGACCGATGATGCAGAGGGTGGCGACCACGACAAAGCTCGCCGGGATTCCAAGGGCCGACAGCACGATGATGATGAGCGAGCTGAGGAGCGCCACCACAATCGCGGCCGTCAGCGGCAGATCGGTGATGTCATTCCCGAGCGTCTCCATGGTCCGGCGGGCAATCGTGAGGGCCCCCACCGCTACGGCCCCGCACCCGATGAGGATGCCGGGGTTCATGGCTAGGGCCCCGCTTCCCACCAGCGGCGCGATGGCGTTGGCAATGTTGCTGGTGCCCGAGCTGAACGCCATCAAGAACCCGATGCTCACCAGTACGGCCGTGCCCACCACCTCACGCCACGACGTGTTGGGCCCACGGGCGGGCCACAGCTTCACGCTCACACGCTCCATCTGTACGACCGGGGACCCGGCGAGGCGGAGCACGGGCCACGTTCCCAGTTCTACGGGCTCAAATCTCAGCAGCGGGCCCTCACTCTGCTCGATGGCCACGAGTCGATCGAGCGACTCGTACCCGTAGCGTCCGACCATGACGGCCAGCCAGAAGCCGATGATGGGGGACAGAATCCACCAGGCGAGAATTTCTCCCACCACGGCGAGATTGAGCTCCCCACTCGCGAGGCCGAGGCCAATGATGGCCCCCACCGCCGTCATCGACGTAGACGCCGGGGCCCCCGAGAGGTTGCCCACGAGCAGCGCCCCGCCGATGAAGAACAGCACGATGATGCTGGCCTCCAACGTAAAGACGGACGGGTCGTGGACCAGCTCTGTGCCCAGCGTATCGACGACCCGCCGCCCGATCGTGTACGCCCCACCGAAGAACGCCACCGCCATGAGAGCCCCCGCGGCCGTCTTCGACAGGACATTCGCCCCCACGGCCGGCCCGAATGCCGGTCCAGTCGTCGCGCCGCCAATATTGAACGCGACGAAGCACGCAATGATGACGCCACCGATGAGAAAAGGGTCGCTCACCGTCGAGTGTCAGGAATGTAGTGCTACGGGTTTCCAGGACTGTATTGAAATGAGCGATTTGCCGTGGAAGATCCGCTTTGAGAGCCCCCTACGGACGTCAGTCGGCCTCCACGCTAGGCTTAAGGGTGGCGAGGGATCGGCACAGTCGCTGTGCGACCTCCTGCCGGACGAAACTGGCGTTCGGTTCCGTGTACGCATACGGCATCGTGGCGCGGGACGTCCCGAAGGAGGATTTGACCGTGCCCTCGGCAGGACTAACTTCCCTCCTCTTCCGCCGTGTGCTGCTTCGTAGAGTTGAAGCTGATGCGGGGCCAATTCTCCATGGTGCGCTCGAGCCGAAAGTCACTGAGGGCCAGGTACGTCAGGTCGCCATCGGCGTCGCGGAAGAGGCTGTCCATGTTTTCGGCCTCGAAGTCTTCCAGGTCCTCACTCGGCCCGTCGATCCAGCGACAGCAGGCGTAGCGCACACCTGTGAGGTGGGCATCCACGTTGTACTCATCCTCCAGCCGATCCAGGGTCACGTCAAACTGCAGCTCGCCGACGGCCCCGAGGATGTAGTCGTTGCCGCGAAGCGGACGGAACGCCTGGATGGCGCCCTCTTCACTCAACTGCTGCAGGCCCTTCCCCAGGTGCTTCGACCGAAACGGATCGTCGAGCCGCACCTTGCGGAAGTGCTCCGGCGCAAAGCTGGGCACCCCCGTGAAGTGGAGGGGCTCGGCCTTCGAAAAGCTGTCGCCGATCTTGACACGCCCGTGGCTCATGATCCCGATGATGTCCCCCGGATAGGCCGTATCCACGCCCTCTCGATCCTGCGCCATGAACGTGGTGGCATTGTTGAGGCGCATCGTTTGCCCGGTGCGGTGGTGGATCACCTCCATGCCCTTCTCAAATTTTCCCGAACAGACACGCACAAACGCCATGCGGTCGTGGTGCTTCGGGTCCATGTTCGCCTGAATCTTGAAGGCGACGCCCGTGAA